>JAGQJP010000654.1 GCA_020430585.1 Myxococcales bacterium
GACCGGGCACTACTGGGATCGTGTAGGTCGCCGTCACCGACAACAAGTCCGTCAGCGGCGTCGTTCCTGGGGGCTCCGAGGAGCGCACGACCAGGGGCTCGGCCAGATTGGTTCCCTCGAATCGCAGACTCGTCCGCACGCCCACACGTCTCGCTTCGGCCACGACGGGCTCGGCGCCGACGAACGAAAGATTGAGACCCGCCGCCGCTCCTACGCGTGAGGCGACGAGCGGTACGAGCCCGGCAGCGCCGACCGAAGCACCGGTCTCCGTCGTGACCGCGATCTGGCGCTCGACGTGGGGTGGTTGCGTCACGACCGCGCGGGCGTCCAGGATCCAGGGGTCCGGCGATGGCAGTGGTGGATGCTGGAACGTGCGCCGGATCAACCGCAAGACATCGAGCGAAACCGCGCCGAGCTTGGCCCATGGGGCTGAGGGCCGGGACCAGCGGAAGAGGTCGGACGCCTCGACGAAAAAGCTGCGCCGCCGGTCCTGGTAGAAGAACGGCTCCGAGCAGTCGAAGTCGGTCATCGCCTGGGGAACGATCTCGAACCCCTCCCCGGCCTGACCCAGTGCGGGCTGCAGCGAGACGATCCCGCTCCCCGGATTTCGAACCGGTAGGGTGAGAAGGCGGAAGTCCGGCGAGCTGACAAACGCGTTGTTCCGGGGCGCGCATCCCACCGGCAGGCGCACCGTGGAGGACGGCGGGTCAGCGAAGGGCTCGAGGACCATCTGCCCGTCGCAGCCGCTGAGGCGAAATTGGCCGAGGCAGACGTAGCTCGACCTTCCGCGCCGCGCGTCGTCTCCGCTGTACCGCACGACCTTGATCAACAGGTCACCCTCGTCGTGGACTGAGAGGAAGAACTCGGCGGGCGACGAGCCCGCCCTCTTCAGCAGCTCGCTCGCCTTCGCAAAACCACCCAACGCCGATGGTCCGAGCGTCTCGGGCGCCACTCGTTTGCCCCTGAAGCGACCATTGCGATACTCGCTCATCGCCAACGTCAGCTGATAGAACCGCTTCGGGGTTGCGGTCGGCGTCTCGACTCCGGGCACGGGCACGTTCGGCGACTCTTCCTCGGCGGTCTCGCTGATCTGCGTCCAGAAAAGGTAGAGCCGGCGGTTGAAGATCACGGGCCGCAGCTGGTTGCCTTCGATGTCGATCTCGACGCTCTCCCAGGGGGTCCAACGCCCGCTTGGTTCGCGACGTCGATAGTAGTAGCGGTGCGGGATGGCGCGGGTGCGGCCGAAAACGTGGAGCCGCTCGCCGTGATCGTCGAGCGCCTCACCTGCGGCCTCGCTCAGCACCTCGCGACAGAACGAGACGACCTCGAGGCGCGCGACGTCGTCGAGCTTCTCGAGATAACGACGGACCGCGCTCTCGGCGCTCGCGTCGGTGATCTCGCTCTGATGCAGCTCGTTCTCGAGCTCTTCGAAGAACGGCGACTTGTCGTCGCGCAGCTCGGGCTCGATCCAGTTCTCGGGATAGAGGAAGACCTTGCGGTTCGCCTCCCAGACGCGATAGCTCTTGCGCCACTTCCACTCGCGGGCGTCGTCGGCGGAGAGCTCGAGCTTTGGCTCGAGGTTGAGCAGCGCGCGCTGCACGAAGAGCTGCACGCTGCTGATCGCCTGCTTGAGCCGCGAGGTGAGCTGGCAGGGACTGATCTGCACGTCGAGCAACAGCTGATCGTAGAGCGCCTGGGCATCGGGGAAACGGCTGTCGTGGCCGACCAACCAACTCGCCAATGCGTCGCGCTGACGTGCGCGCAAGCGGTCCCGCAGGGGCCGAGCGGTCGCCCGCCAAACGTCGACGTCGTAGCGCGCCCGCACGGCTTGCTTGATCTCTTCGGCCTGGAGCCGCCGCTTCTCGAGGGCGGTGCTCGCATCCGGAACATCGGGATCGTCGACTCGAGGGATCTGCCGCC
>JAGQJP010000655.1 GCA_020430585.1 Myxococcales bacterium
GGGGGCTTGGCGACCGTATCGAACTTGTGGGCTCGATAGCCAGCGCATTCGGTCGGGTTGGTGCCCTGGAACTGTACCAACTTCTTCTCGTGGGTGTGGAGAACGCGCAGCGCCTCGAATTTCGGATCTCGCTGCATCTTCCACTCCATGACCTGCTCGAAGAGCCCGCGCTCTTTTTTGTCGGCCATCGTCTCGGGCCCGGCGGCGAGGTACGCGTCCCAGCGTTGGCGAATCCGCTCGAGCCTCTGTTTTACCTGGACGACCCGCCCGAGGAGCACGCTGTAGCCCAGCTGCAGGCTCATCAGGCGTTTGCCCTGCTCCGCCGAGAGCTCACCCGCGGAGGCGAGCGTCTCCGACAGGGAGTGTTGCGAGCTGTCCATGTTGTCCTTCGCCGAGCGCAACGATTTCCCGACGTCTTGAAACTTGAACGTGACATCCTGTTTGCCTCGAGAAAAGACCACGTCGGCGAGCTGGTCCGTTTGATCCTTGGCCGCTTGCTGCGCCGAGATCGCCGCTCCCTTCCCCTTGGTCTCGCCCAGCTTCGACGGCGCCTGGCGCCCCTGGTCGACCACCGTCGCCGTCGATTTGGCCGCCGTCTGCGCGTTCGGTGCAACCTTTGCGCTGGCAAAGGCCTTGGTTTTCGCCACGCCGCTGGGGGTCGCTTTCCCACTCGCGACCAATGTCGGCCCGTGCTTCTCCAGCCCGGACACGATGTTGGCGTTTCGCAACGCCTCCTTTCCAGCCTCGACCACGCTGACGATTCCCCCCGTCAGGCTCGTCAGCAACAGGATCGCGTCCATCGCCTGGTCGAACTTGCTCTTCTCGTCGCTCTTGCGGAAGGCGTCGAGGGCAGCATCGGAGCGGCCGCTCGCCGCATTCGCGTCAGCGTGCTGCGTAATCAAGGTGTTCAAGCTCGTCTCGAGCAGCGTCACACCCCCGTCGGCGCCGTCCATCGCACCGATCGCGCCGCGCTGTGAGTTCTCTGCGTTCGTCAATCCTTGGCTGATGAGGGCGAGCTTGAGCTGGTCGATCGTCTTGTCCTGCTGCTCGACCTTGTGCTCCAGAGACTCGACCCGCGCGCCCTCCCCCGTCGTCTTGGGCCCACTCTCCTTTGGGTCATCTTTGCACTGCACCGCGTCGCTCGCGCCCCGAGCGGCGGATGTCGGCGTGAGATTCCGATCGAGTAGATCTTCGGCGGACTCACCACGAACGACCCGATCGGCAACGGCGTCGGCCTGTCCCTCGAGCTCTCCCGAGCGATCTAGACCGCTCGGCGCGCGACCATTGCGCTGTTGCAGCAGATGGGTCGCTTCGTGCGCCGCGGTGTGCAGGTCTGGGCGCTCGCGAAATGCGACGGCCCCATCGTGGGCGAACGCCGTGGCCCCGAGCTGTTGGGTCGCCGCGACGGCGGGGCCGCCGACCTGGGCGCGGAGCCCGTCGACCGCGAAACGCCCAAAGGAGCTCTGGATTCGCCCGGCATGGGGGAAGGGGTCCGAGGCTGACGCAACGCCAGCCCGCGCTGCCTCTTGAGCTGCCCCGTCCTCCCCCTGGGCGCCATCCGGGCCACCTCTCTCTCGCTTGCACTGAATCGGGCCCAGCGGCCCAATCGCGGCCTTCTTCTCGGTTGCGCCCTCCGCGGCTCTGCGTTCGCCACGGGAAGCGGCAGGCGTCATTTCCGTCGCCGATCCGTCCTGCTTTTCGAGAGTCCTGTCGATCATCGCTCACCCCTTCCGTCGATTCCGACCAAAGACGAGGCAAGAGTCGTGCCGTCGAACATCGAAGGGAGAGGATCGAATCCGAGTGAGGATTCACGGGGCCGCGCGCGCGGTGGATGGATCGACGTCGTCGTATCTCGGCGTCGAGACGTGCGCAGAAATCGACAAGCATGACCGAAATCGGTCATCGCGGCGGCGCGCGATGCGCGGAAGGTCACGCCGCCGCGCTGGGCTCGCTCAGCGTTTGCGGTCTTCGGGGATCATCCCCTTGGCGAAGCGGGTCGTCGCGAAGTGGACCGCACCCGGCACGTGGCGTCCGAGCCAGGCGCCGACCTTGCCGTGCATCGTGAAGGTGTACTCGCGCTTGCGCTTGGCGATCGCCTCGGCCATCACCCGCGCTGCTCGGTCGGCTGGCCACATCAATTGCGCGGGGCGGTCGTCCTTGCGCTCGGCCTTGAAGACGCCCCGGTTGTCGACCTGGGCGATCTCGCTCTCGACGAAGCCGGGGTGGATCGTCGTGCAGCTCACGCCGCTGCCGTGGAGCTCCAGCGAGAGGGTCTGCCCGATCGCCCGCACGGCGAACTTCGAAGCGCTGTAGGCGCCCATCGTCGGCACGCAGAGCATCGCCGAGACGCTGCCGACCAGGGCGATCCGGCCTTTCGTCTTGCGCAGCTCGGGGAGCGCGTGCTTGACCGTCATCACCAAGCCGATCACGTTCACGTCGAGCTGGCGACGCCACTCCTCTTCGGTCAATTTCTCGATCGTCCCCGCCACGCCGAAGCCCGCGTTGGCCACACAGACGTCGATCTTGCCGAAGCATTCGACGACTCGCTCCACCGCCGCCTCGATCTGCGCCGTATCGCTCACCTCGCACGGGACCGCGAGCGCCTTGACGCCGAGCGCTTCGATCTGCGCCGCCACCTCGTCGAGGCGGTCCTGACGACGCCCCGAGACGGCGACGTCGGCGCCCTGTTTGGCGAATTCGAGGGCCAGTGCCTTCCCGATGCCACTGCTCCCGCCCGTGATCCAGACCGCCTGTCGCGCGAAACGTTTGCTCATCGAGCGCCTCTTCGGTGGTTGTCGTCGCTCCAGGGTATGTCCTGTGGCGTCGGCTGTCAATCGGCAGAGCGGTGCCGACGGGGCAAGGCGGAGCCGACAGGGCGGAGGGGAGCCGACGGGGCAAGGCGGAGCCGACAGGGCGGAGGGGAGCCGACAGGCGGCCGGCGGTAGGGCTCGGGAGGCTCCCTCTCGCCCGCCGCAGATCGTTTGCTCCGCCGGTACGTTGCAAGTACCATGGTCGACGTGCAACCCGGACCGAACGAGGCAAACATGAAGATCCATCTGAGAACGGCTGCCGTGGCGTGTCTACTCGC
Source organism: Myxococcales bacterium (assembly GCA_020430585.1). Lineage (GTDB taxonomy): Bacteria > Myxococcota_A > UBA9042 > JAGQJP01 > JAGQJP01 > JAGQJP01. The sequence goes on from JAGQJP010000655.1 coordinate 3,089, forward strand.
TACCGCGCTGCTGAGCGCGAATGCTGGGCTCGCAGGCGCAAAGGAGCGCGACGGGAAACGCCCGCCCCAGACCTCGAAGAAGACGTCGAAGGGCGATGACGTCTTTGGCTATGGCAAAGCGTTCGCACGCGCACTCGCGCGGCTGGGACCGCTCTCACTGAAGGCGTTTCGCCGGCGCTTTGCCCCGAAGACCCGCTGGCTCTCGCACCTGAGCTGGGATCCGACGAAGGCGAAGTTCTTCACCGATTTCCAGCGCAAGGGCTTCGCGCTCGACGGCAAGGAGCTGAGCCTTTTCAAAACCAACGGGTTCGTCGTCAGTGGACGGCGCTCGGCGAGCAATTTCGCCGAAATCTACTACCGGATCTACAACCGCGACCTGCCCGTCTTCATTACAGCGGACTCCCTGCTACACGCCTGGCACCGCTCCTACGACGCGATGCTCGAGGAGCTCAAGCAGACCTACCTCTCCGCCAGCCTGGAGCAGATCCTCAGCGCCATGTCGCAAAAGCTCGGCGACGCGCGCCGTCTCTACGGCCAGGGCGTCCTCGGGTCGAGCGTTGCCGACGCGGACTACTTCTTGACCGTCGCACGCTCCCTTTTGGCGGGCAAGCGCCTACCAACGGCCTTCGGGACCGCTGACGCGCGCGTCACCGCGACGTTGGCCGCCGTCAAGACGCTAAAATTACAGCGCTTCCACCTCTTCGGTCGCGAACGGGTGATGGACTTTTCGCAGTTCAAGGTGCGGGGCCACTATGAGAAGACGGCCCTGCTGCGGCGCTATTTCCGCGCGATGATCTGGCTCGGCCGCATCGACCTGCGCGTCTGCGGCGAAGAGCAAGGCGTCGACTACAAACGCCAGCTCGGATCGGCGATCGTGCTTCACGATCTGCTCCGCCGCGCCGGGTTGATGACGCAGTGGCGCCAATTCGACCGCCTGCTCCAGACCTTCGTCGGGCGCACGGACTCGATGACCTTCGACCAGCTCTCCGGGCTCCTCGAAGCGGGCGGCGTCAAGGACCCCAAAGCGGTGACCCTCGAGGTCCTCGGCTCGCTGCAGCAGAAGCTCGCGAGGGGAAACCTCGGGCTACAACAGATCCGCAGCCACTACGTCGAATCGTCGCCCTTCGGGCCGGACCAGGGCTCGTTGCCGCGCTCCTTCACCGTGATGGGCCAGAAATTCGTCGTCGACAGCTGGGCGACCTCGAAGATCGTCGCCGACGACATCCTCTGGCATGGCAAGAAGGTTCAGCGGCGAATTCCCTCGGCCCTCGACGTCGCCTTCAGCGTCTTGCGCAACGACGCGGTGACCCCTCTGATCGCCGACCGGATCGCCGATCGCAAGGGTCGGCGCTTCCGCGACGGCCTGTTCTATCAGCACAACCTCGCGGCGCTGCGCCTGGTCTTCGATCAATTGCCGCAGACGAGCTGGTCCGAGAACATCTACATGAGCTGGCTCGGCGTGTTGCGCGAGCTCTCGAGACCTCATCGCGGCAAGGGCGTGCCGCAGGTGGCGCGCACCCGCGCCTGGGCGATGCGCGAGCTGACGACCCAGCTCGCCTCGTGGACGCAGCTGCGCCACGACACGATTCTCTACGTCAAGCAATCCTACACCTCCGGCGCCGGCTGCTTCTACCCCGCGGGCTACGTCGATCCGCGACCCGTCTTCTGGGCTCGCTTCGAAACGATGGCGCGACGGACCGCCCGCCTGCTGTCGAAGACGCCCTACCCCAGGCGCCAGATCGGCCCGGTCGACCTCCAGGCGTTGAAGAAACGGCATGTCGCCTTCTTCACGAACTTCGCCGAGAAGTTGGCGCTGATTCACGGGATCGCCGTCAAACAGATGGCGCAGAAGCCCCTGGACGCCTCCCAGTCCCGAATCCTCAAGGACGTCGTGCAGATTCATCACGGCAGCGGTTTCACGCGCTACGACGGGTGGTATCCGACGCTGTTCTACGGCGGGGCGATGGACTGCGGCAAAGCGGACCCGATCGTCGCCGACGTCCACACCGACGTTCCCGCGCCGATCCTCGGCGATCCCGGTGGCGTGTTGCATCAGGGTGTCGGGCGTGTAGACTTGATGATGGTCGCGATCGACAACGGCAAGGACAAGATGGTCTACGCCGGTCCGGTCTCGAGCCACTACGAGTTCATCCTCGACGGCGTCAAACGCAAGTCGGACTCGGAGTGGAAAAAGGAGCTCCAGAGCGGAAAGACTCCACCGCGGCCGTCCTGGACCCGCGAGTATCTGGTGCCCTGACTGACGCGCCACGAGCCCGGTGACGCCGACGCGCGATCAGCGACGGGTCGGTCGAGCTCGGCGACGAGCGATCAACCCGGAGGAACGATGAAACGACAGGTCTTGCTCCGAAGCGCCACGGTGCTCCTGCTCTTGCTCGTCGCGTCACCCCGCGTCGAGGCGCTCAGCTGCA
>JAGQJP010000656.1 GCA_020430585.1 Myxococcales bacterium
CCTGCCCACGTTGCGGGCTGAAGCTCGTCGACACGAAGACGATCAAGGGCTACCGAAATCCACACGCGCGAACGCGGGTGAAGCGGCGCACGATGACGAAGCGGCACGTCGACTCGCCCAGGGGAGCGAGCAAACGGTGAAGCTCACCGCGAAACAGCGCCTCGTCGACACCGCCGTCTACGTGGCATTCCTCGCGACCGTCGGCGTCGGGATCGGCGGGGGCTACCTCTTTCGCGGCGACGTGATGCCCTGGTTCGGGCTGCGCTCGAAGAGCGGCTCGAACAAGGCGAAGACCACGATCTACACCTGCGGCATGCACCCGCAGGTGCGGCAGAGCGAGCCCGGCTTCTGTCCGATCTGCCAGATGAAGCTGACCCCTGTCGGGGGTGGCAAGAAGGCCGGCAAGGGTCGCGGTCGCATCCTCTATTGGCGGGCACCGATGAACCCGCGCGAGATCTATGATGGACCAGGAAAGACGGCGATGGGGATGGATCGCGTCCCGGTCTACGAGCACCCCGACACCTCGAGCCTGCGCATCGACCCGGCGACCGTGCAGCTCCAGGGCGTGCGCTACGTCCGCGCCACCAAACGCGGGTTGGCCAAGACGATTCGCGCCGTCGGACACATCGACTACGACGAGCGCACGATCAGCGTCGTCTCGGCGCGGGTCTCGGGCTGGATCGAAGAGCTCTACGTCAACAGCATCGGCCGCCGCGTCAAACGTGGCGATCCACTCGTCGCCCTCTACTCTCCAGAGCTGGTCTCGACGCAGGAAGAGTATCTGCTCGCCCTCAAGTACAAGCGTATCCTCAAGGACAAGCTCTTCTCGCAGGTGATGAAGGAGACCCCCGAGCTGGCGAACGTCGTGGCGCGCCGCCTCGAGCTCTGGGACGTCTCGAAGGGACAGATTCGACGCCTCGCCAAATCGGGGAAGATCCGCCGCCGCCTGGTGTTGCACGCCAAGACCGCTGGAATCGTGATCGAGAAGCCGACTTTCAAGGGGCGCTACGTGAAGGCGGGCCAGAAGCTCTTCACCCTCGCCGACCTCTCGACGGTCTGGGTCTACGCCCACCTCTACGAGTCGGACCTGCTCTGGGTCAGCCTCGGACAAGAGGCGACGATGGAGCTCTCGATCCCCGGCGACATCGCGACATCGCGCCCGCTTCGGCGTCGTTTCCGCGGGACGGTCAAGTACATCTATCCCTTCATGGACGAGACGACGCGTACATTGCGGATCCGCCTCGAGTTCGACAACAAGGACGGGATCCTGCGCCCGGGGATGTACACCACGATCTCGCTCTTCGCCAAGCGGCCCGCCGCCGTCGTCGTCCCGCGGAGCGCGGTGCTGCATTCGGGGAAGCGAGACATCGTGCTGATCGCCCTGCGCGGAGGGCGTTTCCTTCCGCGTGAGGTCGTCGTCGGCACCTCGGACTACGCCAACGACGTCGAGATCCTGCGCGGGTTGGCGGCCGGCGAACGTCTGGTGGCCAATCCGAACTTCCTGATCGCCTCCGAGAGCCGTCTGCGCGAGGTGCTGCACAAACTGCGGATCTATTCCAACACAGGGCCGAAGCCGCAACACCAGCCGACGCCAGCGCCGCGACCGACGTCCAAGCCGACGCCAGCGTCGCGACCGACGTCGAAGCCGACGCCAGCGTCGCGACCGACGTCGAAGCCACGGCAGGAGAAGAGACGATGATCGAGCGGGTGATCGAGTACTCGATCAACAACAAGTTCATCGTCCTCGTGGTCACGGGCTTCCTGATCCTCTCTGGGGTGACGGCGATGAACCGCATCCCACTCGACGCGATCCCCGATCTGTCGGACGTCCAGGTGATCATCTACACCGAATATCCAGGACAGGCGCCGCAGGTGGTCGAAGACCAGGTGACCTATCCGCTGACCACCGCCCTCCTCTCCGTCCCCGGCTCGAAGGCGGTGCGGGGGATGTCGTTCTTCGGCTTCTCGATGATCTACGTGATCTTCGACGACGGCACCGACATGTACTGGGCGCGCAGTCGGGTGTTGGAGTACCTGAACTTCGCCGCCGGTCGCATGCCCCAAGGGGTTCGGCCGCGACTCGGGCCGGACGCGACGGGCGTCGGTTGGGTCTTCGAGTACACCCTCGAGTCGACCACGCACGACCTCGCCGAGCTGCGCACGATTCAGGACTGGTACGTGCGCTACCAGCTGACGAGCGTCAAGGGCGTCTCCGAGGTGGCCTCGATCGGCGGCTTCGTCAAGCAGTATCAGATCATCCTCAAGCCCAACGAGCTGTTGACGTACAAGATCCCCCTCGCCCGCATCCGCGAGGCGGTGGTCAAGTCCAACCGGGACGTCGGCGGCCGGCTGGTCGAGATCTCGGAGACCGAGTTCATGGTCCGCTCGCTGGGTTACGTCAAGACGACGCGCGACCTGGAGCAGATCCCGCTCGGGGTGGACAAGAACGGCACACCGATCCTGCTCAAGCAGGTCGCCGACGTGCGCCTCGGCCCCGAGCTGCGGCGCGGCCTGCTGGAGAAGGACGGCCGCGGCGAGGTGGTCGGCGGGATCGTCGTGATGCGCTTCGGCGAGAACGCGCTGGCGGTGATCAACGCGGTGAAGAAGCGGCTGAAGCTGATCCGCGCGGGTCTCCCCGACGGCGTGGAGATCAAGGTCGCCTACGATCGCAGCGAGCTGATCCTGAGCGCCGTCGAGACGCTGCGCGACAAGCTCTTCGAAGAGATGCTCGTCGTGGCGATCATCTGCGTGATCTTCCTGCTCCACGTCCGCAGCGCTCTGGTGGCGATCATCACGCTCCCGGTGGGGATCCTCTGTTCGCTGACGATCATGCAGCTTCTGGGGATCAACGCGAACATCATGTCGCTCGGGGGGATCGCGATCGCGATCGGGGTGATGGTCGACGCCTCGGTGGTGATGGTGGAGAATGCCCACAAACACCTCGAGCGCGACGCGGGCAAGAAACCGCAGCATCTGATCATGCTCGACGCCGCCAAAGAGGTGGGGCCCGCGCTCTTCTACTCGCTGTTGATCATCACCGTCAGCTTCCTTCCAGTCTTCAGCCTCTCGGAACAATCGGGCCGGCTGTTCAAGCCGCTGGCCTTCACCAAGACCTTCGCGATGGGCGCCTCGTCGGTGCTCGCGGTGACGCTGATCCCCGTGCTGATGGTCTTCTTCGTCCGCGGCCGGATTCTGCCCGAGCGGAAGAATCCGATCTCCCGCTTCTTCATCTGGGTCTACCGACCGTTCATCGAGTGGGTCCTCGCCTACCGCAAGACCACGTTGATCATCGCCCTCGGGATCCTCGCCTTCACCTTCTTCCCGGCGCGCAAGCTCGGCAGCGAGTTCATGCCGCCCCTCGACGAGGGCGACCTGCTCTACATGCCGACGACGCTGCCCGGCCTCTCGGTGACGAAGGCGAAGGAGATCCTGCAGCAGACCGACAAGCTGATCCGCCGGATCCCCGAGGTGAAGCTCGTGCTGGGCAAGATCGGCCGCGCCGGCACGGCGACGGATCCGGCGCCGATGACGATGATCGAGACCACCGTGATGCTGAAGCCCCGCAGCGCGTGGCGCAAGGGGATGACGATGGACAAGCTGCAGGACGAGCTGATCGCGGCGATCAACCTGCCCGGCTTGACCGACGCCTGGACGATGCCGATCAAGACGCGGATCGACATGCTCTCGACGGGGATCAAGACGCCGATCGGGATCAAGGTCCTCGGTGGCGATCTGTCGAAGATCGACAAGCTCGCGCGCCAGATCGAGACGGTGATCAAGAACGTCGACGGGACGCGCAGCGTCGTCTCCGACCGCGTCCTCGGCGGGCGCTATCTCCAGATCGAGCCGCGCTCCGACCTCGCCTCGCGCTACGGCTTGACCGTCGGGATGATCCAGGACGTGATCATGACCGCCGTCGGCGGGATGAACGTCTCGTACAGCGTCGAGGGCCTCAAGCGGTTTCCGATCAACATCCGCTACAGCCGTGAGCTGCGCGACAACGAAGAAGAGCTCAAGCGGATCCTGATCCCGACGCCGACCCGGGAGATCGTCACGCTCGGGCAGGTCGCCGACTTCCGCTTCGTCACGGGCCCGGCGGCGATCAAGACCGAGGGTGGGATGAAGACCGCCTGGCTCTACGTCGACATCCGCGGCGACGTCGACATCGGGACCTACATCGACCGCGCGAACGACGCGATCGAGCGAGGGAAGGCGTCGGGCGCGATCGACGCGGCGCTGCTCAAGCAGGGCTACGCGATCCGCTTCAGCGGTCAGTTCGAGTACATGGAGGCGGCGCGGAAGCGCCTGGTGGTCGTGATCCCGGTGACGATCGTGCTGATCTTCCTCTTGCTCTACTTCCACTTCTCTCGGCTCGCGGACACGTTGATCGTGATGCTCTCTCTCCCCTTCGCGTTGGTCGGCGGCGTCTGGCTGCTCTACATCCTCGGCTACGACCTCTCGGTGGCGGTGCACGTCGGTTTCATCGCCCTCGCCGGCCTTGCTGCGGAGACCGGGGTGGTGATGCTGGTCTATCTCAACGAAGCCTTCGAGCGTTTCGTCCGAGAGGGGCGGATGCGCACCCGCGCCGACCTGCACCGCGCGATCGAGGAGGGCGCCGTCGAGCGTGTGCGACCGAAGCTGATGACGGTGGCGACGACGCTGATCGGCCTGCTTCCCGTGATGTTCGGCGCCGGAACCGGCAGTCAGGTGATGCGCCGCATCGCCGCGCCGATGGTCGGCGGCCTGATCACCTCGACGATCCTGACCCTGGTGATCATCCCGGCGATCTACGCGATGGTGCGCTGGCCAGAGGTCAAGCGCCTCACCACGGAGGCCGAACATCGCACCGCGCTCGAGAGCGCGGCCACGACCGCGACGGCTCCCCAGGAGTAGCGCCGGGCGGCACGAGGGCGAGAACGAGCCACCCTCGCCGCGCGGGCCCAGGAGGACGCTGGACCAGCTCACCGCGCGGACGCCGAGGGCGTCGGCCGGCTGCTCGCGCCGAGGCGCCGCTCTGACGTCACTCGATGTTGAACTTCTTCAGCTTGCTCTTGAGGGTCGAGACGGGGATCGCCAGCTCGCGCGCCGTTGCGGCCTTGTTGTGCTCGTTTCGCTCGAGCGAGTCGCGCAGAATCTGCTCTTCGAAGGTCGAGAGCCGCTCGATCAAGCTCTGACCGCTCTCACCGACGATCGCCTCGAGCAACCGCGGGTTCGGGGTCGACGGGCCCGCGCCGTCGGATGGCGAGGACGCCCCGAGATCGTAGACGCCAGCGCTCGGCCGCAGCGACGAATACCCGCTGACGGGCGTTGGCGCCTCGGACCAGGTCGGCACGCTGTGCTCGCCGAGCCAGTTCTCGATCTGACCCGCGGTGATCCGGTCGTTCGCCCGGCTGATGTAGAGCAGCTCGACGGCGTTGCGCAGCTCGCGCACGTTGCCCGGCCAAACCGCGTGGGCGAGTAGCTGCATCGCGTCGCTCTCGACCTCGACCGGCATCTTCGAGCCGCTGAACTCGGTGAGAAAGTGGCGCACCAAGAGCGGCACGTCGTCGGGGCGCTCGCGCAGCGGCGGAAGATGGATTGGAACGACCGAGAGGCGATAGTAGAGGTCGTCGCGGAAGCGACCGACCCGGACCAGATCGAGCAGATTTTTCTTCGTCGCGGCGACGACGCGCACGTCGACGGTGATCGTCTTGTTCCCGCCGACGCGCTCGAAGGTGTTGTTCTCCAAAAAGCGCAACAGCTTGGCCTGCACGTCGAGGGGGATGTCGTCGACGTCGTCGAGGAACAGCGTGCCGCGGTGGGCGACCTCGAAGCGCCCCGAGCGCGTGCGCTGGGCCCCCGTGAAGGCGCCCTTCTCGTGGCCGAAGATCTCCGACTCGATCAGCGACTCGGGCAGGATGCAACAGCCGACCTTGACCAGCGGGAAATCGCGGCGATCGCTATGGGCGTGGATCGCGTCGACGACCATCTCCTTGCCGGTCCCGGTCTCGCCCGTGATCAACACCGTCGAGTCGCTCGAAGCGGCGAGCTCGACCCGCTGCAACACGTCTTGCATCGGCCCGCTGCGTCCGACGAGGTTGCGGAACCCGTTGACGCGCTCGAGGCGCACGCGGAGCGCCTGATTCTCTTTGCGCACCGCCGTGAGCTCGGCGACCCGGGAGAGATTGACCGCGAGCTCGTCGAAGTTGATCGGCTTGGTCAGATAATCGTAGACGCCTTCGCGCATCGCCCGCACCGCTGTGTCGACCGAGCCGAAGGCGGTCATGATCATCGTTTGCGCCACGGGCTGCAGCTCACGAATGCTCTTGGAGAGACGGATGCCGTCGGTGTCGGGCAGGTGCAGATCGAGGAGCGCCGCGTCGAGCACGTGATTCTTCGCGTGTAGCATCGCCTCCACACCGCTCGACGCCGTCACGACTTCGTGCCCCTCACGGCGCAAGAAGCGCTCGACCGAGCGAAGGACGGTCAAATCATCGTCAACGAGGAGGATTTCCATTTCGCGCATCCGATCAACTGTGAAGCCTCAGCGAAAATTGCACGTCACGGCTTCGTGTAACGCGCACGCTCCTATTTGTCAACAAAGCCCAAAGACGCGTCCGATCGATTAGCTCAACGACCCGCTTGTAGCTTCGGCTTGCCACGGTACCGTGGGCAGCGAGATTTCGACGGTCGTGCCCGATCGCAGCTCGCTGCGAAGCGCCAACGCCCCGCCGTACTTCTCGACTAGCCGTTTCACGATCGCCAGCCCGAGCCCACTACCCTTGCCGGATTTCGTCGAAAAGAAGGGGTCGAAAACCCGTCGAATGTGTTCCGGCGAGATTCCGACGCCCGTATCGCTGATCGCCAGGCGCGCACGCGACGCGCCCTCGTGATCGAGCACGATGCGCAGCCGACGCTCGGGTCGACCATCCATGCTCTGGAGGGCATTCAACAGGATGTTGCGCAGGATCTCGACGAAGTCGTCGCGATCCCCGAAGATCACCGCCGGCTGCTCTGCCGCCAGAGCGCACTCGACCTGGCAGCGATCGAGCAACTCGTAGCGCCGAAGATCGTCGAGGACGTGCGTCACCAGCTCATCGAGGGCAACGTACTCGGGGTGCTGCGCCTCGAGGCGACCGACACGCAGCGCCGAGCGCGTGTCCTGCTCGACCAGCGCGATCGTCTCGCGGATCGTGAGCAACCCTTCGCGCATCGCCTCGCTCGTCGCGTCGCGCTGCAGAACGTCGGCGAGCTGGATCAGACCGACGAGCTGATTGAGATACCGGTGCCCCATCTTGCGCAGGAGGAACGAGACGAGCTGGGTCCGCTCCTCACTGATCGCCCGCTCGCGGATGCGCACCGCGTCGGTGATGTCGACGGTGCGATGGAAGAGCCAGTCGACCGCGCCGTCCGGGGCAAAGATCGGGACGACCTTGATCTCGACGTGACGCGCCTCGCCTCCACCCTGCGGATAGACCCGATGCTCGCTCAGCGCCGGCTGCCCGTCTTGAATCGCCGCTGCGATCGGGCAGAGCTCGCACGGCGGCATGCAGCCTTCGACCGATTCGTCGAAGTCGTGGCAACGACGACCGAGCGTCGCCTCGAGGGTCAAGCCTCGGCGAGCGAGGAAGGCGCGGTTCGCCGCGACGATGCGAAACTCTCGCGGCTCGAGGAGCAACAGCTCGGCGTCGTACGAATCGAAAATCTCTTTGAAAACCGCCTGTTCAATTTGCATTGTGCTGCGTCGGACGCGTCGCGTCGCCGCTCGCCGTTGATCCGCTGACGAGGGTACCAAATCGCCGTCGAAAAATCGACCCTGCGTCGAAATCTCGACGATATTGCGCCGTAAAACCGTCGCTGAGGGTAGACCTGGGAAATGTCAGAATTGAGAAAACGCAACGGACCGCGGGAGAGAACTCAAGAGCCCGACCGTCGTCAACCTTCGGTGTGGCAGCCTTCGCACTTGCCTTTCTCGTAGAGCGGCCCGTGTTTCTTGCCCTGCTGCTTCCGGATCAAGTGGCACCCGCCACAGGTGAACCGCTTGTGGCTGACCCCACCGTGCCCATCGGTGTCGAGGCCGAGGTGGAAGATGATCTCACGTTCCTTACGTTTGAGTTGATCCTTCTTCGTGTGGCAGGTCTTGCAGCTCGTGTTGGTGGCATCTTGCCGATGGTGACACCCGGTACAACGCTGCCCTTCGGTGTTCTTCTCGTGATGGCAATCGCCGCACTTGACTCCAGCCATCGCGTGCTTGGTGAAGTCGACCTTGACGGGCCCCATTCCGTCGTTGAGGTAGCGCACCAGGCC
>JAGQJP010000071.1 GCA_020430585.1 Myxococcales bacterium
GATCTTCCGCCGCGTGCAGAAGGGCGCCCTCACGCTCCCCGTCGGACGCACGAAGATCGTCGCGCAGATCCTCAACGCCAAGGGCGAGGAGCAGGAGACGATCGATCTGGCGACCAACGACTTCGGCTCGGTCGCGGGCACCTGGTCGGTCCCCGAGAACGCCAGCACGGGTCGCTACACGATCGCGCTGCGCTTCGGTGACGAGAAGAAGGCGAGCACGATCGGCCGCGTCCTCGTCGCCGAGTTCCGCAAACCCGCATTCGAGGTGACACTGGCGCCCACCGGCGCGACGGTACGGGGGAAGCACCTGCGCACGCGTGTGAAGGGGCGCTACTTCTTCGGCGCGCCGACCCGTGGCGTCAAGGTCTCCTACAGCATCCACAAGCGCCCCGCGCGCTTCGTCCCGCAGGGCAAAGGGCTGCGCCCCTACCACTTCGCCCTCGAGTGGCGCTCGAGGGGACGCGACGAATTCGTCACCTCCGGCAAGGGCCGCCTGGACGCCAAGGGAGAGCTGCGCATCGATTCGAAGCTGGGGGTCGGCAACAGCACGGGTCCCTTCAGCTACTCGGTCGAGGCCGAAGTGCAGGACATCGACCGCCAGACCGTGACGGCGCGCCGCAATTTCCTCGTCCACCCCGGCGAGGTGTACGTCGGCGTTCGCGTCGTCCAGGCGATGCCGCTAGTCGGCAAGACCGTCGACGTCGAAGCGATCACCGTCACACCGCAGGGCAAGCTAGAGAAGAACCGCCCCGTCGAGCTCGCGATCTACCGCCGCGTCTACTACTGGTTCTGGGAGTGGGACGCCGACGACGACTACCGCCACAGCTCGGAGCCGACGGACAAGCTCGTGCACAAATGCAAGGCGCGACCACGGGGGGTGACGACGCGCTGCTCGGCCAAGATCCTCTCGCCCGGTCTCTACGTCGTCAAGGCGAAGCACAAGGACAAGCTGGGCAACACGATCTGGGCTTCCCGCGAGTTCAGCGTTGCCGGACGAGGCGACTTCGCGCTAGCCAAGCACCCCTACGTGCGGATGGAGCTGATGGCCGACAAGAACAGCGCCAAGCCGGGCGAGAAGGTCAAAGTGCTGGTGAAGAACCCCTTCAAGAAAGCGACGCTGCTCTTGACCGTCGAGCGCCACGGCGTCCTCTTCCGCCGCGTGGTACCGATGAAGATGGGGATGCGCTGGTTCGAGCTGCCGATCGAGGCGAGCTATGCACCGAACGTCTTCATCTCGGCCTACCTCGTCAGCGGACGCAGCACGACCAAGCATGACGGTGCTGGTCGCGACGTTGGCGCGCCGCAGTACCGAATCGGCTACACCAAGGTGAGCGTCGACAATCAGGCGAACCATCTCGGCGTGCGGATCTCCGCCGAGCGTCACGAGTATCATCCGGGAGACGCGCTGCGCGTCAAGCTGCGCGTGACCGACCCCTTCGGACGCGGCGTCAAGTCGGAGGTCGCCCTGGCGATCGTCGACGAGAGCGTCCTCAGCCTGACCAACTACAAGACGCCACAGCCGCAGAACGCGATGTACCCGCCTGCGATCTTGAAGCTCTTCACCGACGATTCGCGGTGGGGGCGCGTGCAAAAGCTGCTCTCCTTCGTCAACAAGGGGTACCAGGGCGGTGGCGGCGACAATGATGACGACTTCGAGGCACCCGCGCCGATCAAGGTGCGCCGCAACTTCGTCAACACGCTGCTGTGGAAACCGCAGCTCGTCACCGACTCGAACGGCGAGCTGACGGCGAGCGTGAAGCTCCCCGACAACTTGACGACGTACCGCATCTTCGCCGTGGTGATGGATCGTACGACCCGCTTCGGCGCGAGCGAGCACAAGGTCGTCGTGAACAAACCGTTCATGTTGCGCACCGCGTTGCCGCGCTTCTTCAAGCAGGGCGACCACGTCACAGCGGGCGTCGTGGCCCACAACGGGACAGGCACACCGCTGAGAGTAGCGATCGAGCTGCGGGCACCGGGGATCGTCGTCGAGGGAGCCCGCCGTCGGACGCTGGTCGTCCCGCCGAAGAGCTCGAAAGAGGTCGCCTTCCGCTTCCAGACGCCCTATCTCGGAGACATCCCACTGACCTTCATCGCCACCGCGACTGGAGGCGATCGGACGTACAAGGACGCCGTCGAACGGAAGCTGCCGGTCCAGCCGACGCTGCTCTTCCAAACGGCCCAGAACCAGGGGCAGTTTCTGGGCTCGACGGCGATCGAGCTGCGCTACCCGCCGGGCTCGCTGCCCGAACAGGGGCGCCTCGAGCTCGAGGTCTCGCCCTCGATCCTGAGCGGCCTGCGGGACAGCCTCGACTATCTCGTGAAGTATCCATACGGCTGCGTCGAGCAGACGACGTCGTCGACCTATCCCCTGCTCTCGCTGATCGAGCTCTTCCCGGCCCTCGGCGTCGAGCGCCACGCGCGCCAAAAGCTGGCGGCGATGGCGAAGAAGGGGATCGACCGGCTGGTCTCGATGCAAACCTCGACGGGGGGCCTCGCGTACTGGCCCGGAGGCAAACACCCGCACCTGTACGGGACGGCCTACGCGATGCTCGCCCTGACCCAGGCCAAGCGCCTGAAGATCCCGATGCCGAAGGGGTTCCTGCCGAAGGTCGCGCACTACCTGGAGAAGAGCCTCGCCAAAGGCGTCGATCAGAGCGACGTGCGGGCTCACATTCTCTATGTCCTGGCGATGGCGGGGCTGCCGAAGGCGGCCTACGCGACGCGCCTCTTCGAGGAGCGGAAGCTGCTGAGCCTCTTCGGCAAGAGCCTCTTGCTGCTCGCCTTGAAGACGATCGGCAATCAGCCCCTGCTGGTCGATCGCTTGATCGCCGAGGTGGAAGGCGAGATCAATCGGGATGGCACGCTGAAGCACCCAGAGACGAGCCGCTACTACAGCTACTGGTCGTCGAACCTGCGCAATCAGGCGATCGCCCTGACGGCGCTCGTCGCCACCAAGCCCAGCTCGGCGGTGATCGTGCCGCTGGCCCAGGCGATCCTCGATAGCCGCCACAACGGCTACTGGTATACGACGCAAAAGACGACCTACGCGCTGATGTCGATCACGGCCTTCTCGCGCACGATGGAGAGCTCGATGGACGCCGCTCGCTTCGTGGCCCAGCTCGGCGAGCGGACGATCGAGCGCTCGAGCTTCACCAAGGTCGGCAGCAGCTATCGCCTCTCCCTCGACCTCAAGGAGGTCCTGGCGCGTCCGGGCGTGTCGTTGAAGCTGCGCCAGCTCGGTGACAAGAAGCGTCTGTTCTATACGCTGCGGACCCGCTTCACCCGCAAACCGGGCCCCGACCGCGAGAGCACGGTGCTGGCCAAAGGCGGGCTGTTGCTCTACAAGCGGATCGAAGACATCGACGGCAAGGACCTGACGGGAAAACCGGTCCCGTCGGGGGCCCTCGTCCGCGTGCGGCTCTTCGTCTACGCGCCGACCACGATGCGCTATCTGGCGGTCAACGATCCCCTTCCGGCGGGCCTCGAGGCGCTGAACACGGCGCTCTCCACGACGACGCGCGGAAAGGTCGGCGACATGCTCCAGGTCGGGCGCTATCACCCTCGCCGCTACTACCTCGAGCGGACGAA
>JAGQJP010000657.1 GCA_020430585.1 Myxococcales bacterium
GACCCGGCTCTCGATCATCGATTCTCCAGCGTGCTCGACGACGGCGCTCGTCAGCCGCACCTTTCCGCCGCGCGGCATCGCGTCGGCCGCGTTGAGCAACAGATTGATGAAGACCTGTTGCAGCTGTGTAAAGTCGGCGCGGATCGCGGGTACGTCGCCGAGGGCCAGCTCGACCTCGACCTTGTTCAGCGTCAGCTGGTTGTCGACGATCTTCGTCGACTCGCGGATCACCGTGTCGAGCTCGACCAGCGTCTTCTTCGGCGGAACCTGCCGCGAAAAGTCGAGCAAACCCTTGACGATTTTGCGGCAGCGCTTCGTCTCGCGGACGATCACCTCGAGGTCTTCTTTGGTCTCGGAGTTGTTCTCGGCCCGCTTGAGCAGGTAACTGCTGTACGTCAGAACGCCCGTCAGCGGGTTGTTGATCTCGTGGGCCACCCCTGCGGCGAGCCGTCCGACCGAGGCGAGCTTGCTCGCCTGGTTGATCTTCTGCTGCGCCTGGGCCAGCTCACGGGTCATGTTGTCGAAGGAGTGGGCGAACTCGCCGAGCTCATCGTCGCGTTGGCTGCGGATCTGGTACGAGAGCTCGCCGCGGGCGACGGCGCCAGTCGCCTTCTGCAGCTCGCGCAGCGGCTTGCCGACCCAGCGGCGGACGAAATACCAGAGCACGAGGCCGATCGCCCCGACGGCGCAGAGCATGAAGCCGATCATCTGCAGCTGCAGCTGCTTGCGCTCGAGGTCGACCTTCGTCAACGACATCGTGATGTCGAGGACGCCGAGGATCTTCTGCTTCGGGCTGTGGGCGTGGCAGCTGCTCGAGGAGCAGCTCGGCTCGTTGTAGATCGGGTTGATCACGCCGAGGTTGCGCTCGCCGCTCGGCAGCGTGAAGATCCGTGTGCGGTCGGGCACCGAGAGACGCTCCAGGGGCTTGTCGGCGGCGTGGCAGGCGTAGCACTTCTCGTGGCGCTTGTTGACCAGCTTGCCGACCTCTTTCTTGTCCGACGAGTAGATGATCGCCCCCTCTTTGTTGAAGATCCGGACCTTCTCGATCCCCTCCTGGCGCCCGATCGTGTCGATGATCTGATGCACCGACTCGCGCCGATTGACGAGCATGTCGTACTTGGCGCTGCGCTTGACCGTCTCGGAGAGCTGCACCGCGCTCTCCTTGACGTGGCTGGTCAGGGCCTGTTCCTGCGAGTGGCTGATGATCCACGCGAACACCGCGATCACGACCACGACGCCGAGCACCGTCGCCAGGATCAGCTTCGAGCTTATGCGCTGAAGCACGCGTCTCATCGGTTCCCACCTCGGCGGCGTCTCGTCGCCCGCCTTCGACACCGTGGGCGGCGACGCTTCGCTCGCCTCCGTTCGCTCCTCCTCAATCCTTGCTCGGGCGTGCGTTGATGAAGTAGCGCACGAAGAGCACGAGGAGCACCAGGTACGAGAGCAGGAGCAGATACTCCAGCCCCTTGGTCTCGAAAATGTTCACATAGGTGTAGGTCTCCATCAGGCCGCTCCTTTGGTCTCGAGCGTCGAGTGATTCTCGCTGAAGACCGGCATCCGCATCACGATCCAGCGGAAGACCCAGATCTGGACGAAGATGATCATCGCCGCGACGACGATCTCTTGCCACGACGGGATGTAGTGGTTTGCCGCCCGCCAGTTGAAGGCGATCACCGAGACGTACAGGCGGGTGAGCATGCTACCGATCATCGTCAGCACCGACGCGGTGCGGATGATTCCGAAGCTCTTCTGGCGCGCACCGTAGGCGAACATCACGCAGGGAACGAGCACGAAGACCATCACTTCGATGAGATAGAGCGCGCCCCAGCCGTCGGTGATCAGCGCCCAGTGGTTGCCGTGGATGAAGATGATCGCCTTGAAGAAGTAGTAGGCGAAGAGCGATCCGGCGGCGCCTTTGGCCAACCCGACCCAGATCGGTGACATCTCTCCGCGGTGCTCGTCGCTGATCCGCTCACGAAAGACGCGCTGGCTCAGGCTGCTCTCGAGGATCACCATCGAGAGGCCTGCGGGCACCGAGGAGACGACGAAGAGCAGCGGCAGGAACTCGGTGTACCAGAGCGGGTGGATCTTCGAGTGGGCGAGCAGGAACAGCGCCCCGAGTCCCGACTGGTGCAAGAGCGAGAGGGTGATGCCGAAGATCACCGCGCCGAGGGTCAGCGTCTTCAGCCAGCGTTTCGCCCGTTTGTAGCCGATCCACTCGGCCACGGCGGGCGAGAACTCGATCGCCTGGGCGATCATGTACAAGAGGAAGTGCCAGGCGACGAGGAAGAGCACCGAGTTGTAACCGAAGGAGTTGCCGATGATCGGATTGACGATGTACCACGGGCGGCCGAGGTCGAGGATCAGCGCGCCCGCGTAGAAAACGTAGCTCAGAAGACCGTTGAGCACCGTCGCCCGGGCGATCGAGTGGTACTTCTCGACGTTGAGCACGTAGACCACGAAGGTCAGGCAGTAGGCGCCGCCGGCGAAGGCTACGCCCGTGACGACGTTGAAGCCTTTCCAGAGCCCCCAGGGAAACTCTTGGGACTGGTTGGTCACCGCGCCGAGCCCGTGGGTGAAGC
>JAGQJP010000658.1 GCA_020430585.1 Myxococcales bacterium
CACCTCCTTCTTCGTCAATCCGAGCAACATCCCGTTGATCATCAGATTTTCGGTTCCCGTCAGATCGGGATGAAACCCCGCTCCCAACGCCAGAAGCGGCGTCCGTTTGCCGCGGACCGTCGCTTCGCCCTTTGTCGGGTGCGTGGTTCCCAGCACGATCGAGAGCAGCGTGCTCTTCCCAGCGCCATTCTTTCCGACGATGCCGACGCACTCACCGCGTTTGATCGTGAGATCGATCCCCCGCAGAGCCCAAAAGAGCCGCTTGTAGGCCTTGAGAAATTTGGGCGCGTGGACCAGGAACTCCTTGAGACCCGTGCGCTCGCGTTGAATCGGAAAGCTCTTCCAGACACCCGTCAATTGGATCGCGACATCATTCATAGGACTTCGTCGAGGCGGCTTCCCATCCGATGGAAGACGAAGGCCCCGAACGCCAGCACGACGGCGGCGGTCGCCGTCGAGATCAGAACGTAGGTCCATTCGATCGAGTTTCGCAAAATCAGCTCCCTCCAGGCGGAGATCAGATAGGTCAACGGGTTCAGCGTCATGTAGATCCGGTAATCCTCGGGAATCTGCTCGATCGGGTAGATGATCGGCGTCATCCAGAAGAGCAGACTCACAGCGATACTGACCAGGTACTCCATGTCGCCGAAGTAGGCGTTCAGCATGGCGCAGACCAACGAGAGACCGAGCGTCACAGCGAACTGAACGATCGTCAGCAGTGGAATGCCGACCAGCCACGAGAGCCCGGGCGAGCTGCCCGAGTGAAAGACGAAGATCGCGAGGATCGGGATCGAGAGCAGCAGGTTGATCATCTGGCTGCCGATCACCGCGATGATGATGAAATGCCGCGGAAAGAGGACCTTTTTGATCAGGTGGATGTTGCCCGTCAGGCTGCCCGCCGAGAGCAACACCGAGGCGGAGAACCAGGTCCAGGGAAAGAGCGCCGTCAGAAGGAAGAGCGTGTAGTTCTCCATCTTGATGCGCATGAAGATCTTGAAGGCGACGAAGAGGACGACCGCCGTCAGCAGCGGGTTGAGCAGCGACCAGAAGAAGCCGAGATAGGCTCTCTTGTACTTGAGGATGATCTCCTTTTTGGTCAGGAACCAGAGGAGATCCACGCGCTGTCTGACCGCTGACATTCGATTCGAGCTTCCAACCATGGCGCGGTCCTTATAGCACACACCCGACACAATGGTAAACGTCGTTGTTTGCGGCGACGGCGGCCCCATCGCGCGACGACTCGGCGAGTGAGGCGCTAGCGTGGGGCGAAGAAGGCCAAGCGCGAGATCTCGAGCATCTCACAGCTCTTGGGATCGGCGAGGTCGACCCGGATGGACCGAATCCACTCGGCTCTGCGCCAGCCGGGATGCAGATCGAGCGGAATCACCGCCCGACGGGAGGTGAGACGGAAGCGAATCGAGTCGCGCTCGCTCAGGGAGCTCGTCTCGCTCGCCCAGTAGAGCTCGATCAGCGGCCCTTTCGGGGCGTGGCAGACGACCTCCAGGAGCAGCCGCGTGGCCCGCCCGCCGCTGAGCAGACGCGGCGGCAGCGTATAGAGCAGCCACGGATCGGGACCGCTCGGTCGATAGCGCGACGCTCCGCTCGGCACGAAATGGCTGAGCTGCGCGGGCGCGAGCTTCACCTCGTACAGCGGTCGATACGCCTTCTCGAAAGCGATCGGCAACTCGCCGAGTCGATTCGGTAACTCGCCCAGGGACAAGCTTCGACGCTCATCGACCGACGAAACCCGAACGCCTCCAACTGTCTGGCGCGCTCTGTGCGCGAAGACGGAGTAGCGCCGTTCGAATAGAAACCGCGCGCGTCGGAGGAGACGATCGACGCTGGGATCGAGGCGACTCAACGCGTCGGCGTTGCGCGTATAGTTTGCGAGGAGCGAGAGCTGCTGTTGCCGCTCGAGGCGGCTCCGCCTCCCCGCGCCGATCGCGCCAACGACCGAGATCGGCAAGCTGACGACGATCAGCGCCCAGAGGAGCAGAATCCCGATCTGCGGCAGCCGCGTGCGGTGCTCGAGCCAGAGCCCCGCGCTGATCGCGAAAAGCGAGACCACGCTGAGCAGCGAGAGGCTGACCTGCGTCGAGGCAAGGGACTTCTCGAGCTCCACGCCGGCTGGACCCAGCGCCGATAGCAGCGTGGCGGCGACCGAAAAGGCGAACAGGGCGATCCAGGCGCTCTGCGTGCGACGAGCTCCGTGTCGCGCGACGGCGACGAAAACGAGCACCGCCAGCGCGATGATCGCGATTCCGACGACGAGCGCAGCGACCCGCCCATCGACGAGGACGTGGCCCACAGCGGTCAACGACCAGAGCAGCGGCTGGAGCGGCTGACGAAGGACGACGCTGGCCGAGGCCCACAGCGAGTCCAGGGGATACCCGCGAGCGTAGCCGATACAGGTCAGCAGCCCGACGACGCTCCAGAGCGCGACCCCGACCCACTTGAGGCGCCGCTCGGTCGCCGAGAGCGCGAGCTGAAGCATCCCGACCGGCCAGAGCAAGACCCCCTCGAGCGTCGAAAGTGACGCGCAAACGGCGCAGAGGAGGGCGAAGCCGAACGCGATCCCCCGGAAGCGGAGCTCTATGGGGCCGCTGGCACGATGGAGAGCCGCGACGGTCAACACGGCGAACATCTGGGTCAACATCGTCCCGAGGCGGCTCGCGTCGAGCAAGTTACCGTGTTGCTGCAAGCTCAGCATCAGAAAGGGCAGGGGTACGAAAAACCAGGCGCGCAAATCCTTCATGTTCTGGCGCAAGACGACGAGCACCGCGCCCAATCCGGTCGCCCCACAAAGCAGCGACAACGCCATCATCGCCCTGGTGTCGTAGTGCGTCAGGCGAGCGAGCCAGAGCATCACCAGGCGTACTAATGCTCCGTCTTGGCCGTCGGGACGCCAGAGCTCGCTCCACTCCAGATGTCCCGTGAGATAGCGCTCGAGCGTGCCGACAAACCGCCAATCCTCGCCTACCGGGACGTTGACGGCATAGCGCGCGATGTAGACCAGACCGATCACCACCGGGAGCGCCCAGAAGAGGAACGGCACAACGCGAAGCGAGCGGCGTTCGACCTCGATCGTGTCGAATCGCGTGGGGTCTGTCAAGCCGGTCACGGCGGCTCCTCGTCGGGGCGCGGGGGTGCGCCGCCCCATTCTAGGAGATGCCGACGAGATTACAAGACACTTGACGGAAGAAAATTCCGCCCCATCTTGTTGGTGAATCAAACGGTCGCTCCGCAACGAGAGCGGCCGCTCTGCAACGGAAGGCTGCCCGATGAAAAAACGATGGGCTTTCTACTTGGGTCGATTTCTCGGAATCGACGTCCACATTCACGCGACATTCTTGCTGATCGTCGCCTGGGTCGCCTGGATGAGCTTCAACGCTGGCGGCACGCTGGCCGCGGCGGCGAGTGGTATCCTCTTCCTCTTCGCCACCTTCGGCTTCGTCTTGATGCACGAGTACGGACACGCGCTGGCGGCTCGGCGATATGGGATCGGCACGCGGGACATCACGCTCTATCCGATCGGCGGCGTCGCCAGCCTGGAAGACATGCCGCGCAATCCGAAACACGAGCTGGTCGTCGCCCTCGCGGGCCCGGCGGTCAACCTCGTGATGGCGGCTCTGCTCTTCATCGTGCTCAACGCGACGGGGATGCTCGTCGGTCCGGCGGCGCTGGCGACCGGGGCCGGCTCGTTCCTGGCGAAGCTGTTCTGGATCAACCTCGGCCTCTTCCTCTTCAACATGCTGCCCGCCTTCCCGATGGACGGCGGCCGCGTGCTGCGCTCGATCCTGGCGATGCGCACGAGCAGTCTCCGCGCCACCGAGATCGCCGCGACGGTGGGTCGGACAATCGCCGCATCGCTGATGGTCCTCGGACTCGTCACGACGCCCACCCTCACGCTGATCGGCTTCTTCATCTGGTTCGCCGCAGGTCGTGAGCGCGCCGCCGCCCGCTACCAACATAGCGTCGGCGAGAATCCCTGGGCCCGGATCTTCGGCGATCGCTTCGGGTTCTCGAGCGACGACGCGTCATCGGGCCGGCGATCGACGGGCCGGGCGGATGAGACGGGCTCACGTCGTGCAGCGACGCCCCCCTCCGGCACGCGCACGCGCACGACGAGTCGCCCGGCGCCCCAAAGCGAGGGCGACGAGAGCGAAGTCGAGTGGCTCAACCCCTCGGGCCAATGGGAGCGCGTCTCGAGCCGCAAAACGAACACACCGCGGCGCTCCTACCACGCCGATCGCCGTCAGAGCGAAGAACGGGCGATCATTCTACCCAGCGGGCGCATCATCATACGCGTCGGCTGAGCCCGCCTACGCGCCAGGTCCCGCGCCGACGACTCCCTTCTGAGACAACGTCTTGTTACAATCCCGGCGATGCAGTACGGTACTCGGGTGGTGGCGACTACACAACACACCCAGAACGCTAGATGCCGATGACGCCGACACCATTGCTCTTCTTCGCACCGCTCCCCTGGGATGCCGCCGCGCGCCAGCGGCCGCATCACCTGGCGCGGTTGCTTGCTCGTCGGGGCTTTGCCGTGTTCTACGTCGAACCCGCGAGCGACGCCGAGGGGTATTCGCCGGAACCGGGCCTCATCGTAGTCGGCGACGGAACGGCGCTCCATCGGCGGCGGCTCGCGCGGTGGCTCGCGTCGGTCCCTCTCGGCGATGTGATGCGACGCGCCTTTGGAGCCGTGTCGGGAGACGACCCGCTGAACCTCAGCCGAGACAGCGCCGTCGTTCAGGCCGTCGATCATCGGCTCGGGCTCACGCCACCGGGGATCGTGCTGATCGAGCTGCCGCACCACGCGCCGATGGCGCTGCGGTTGCAGCGACAGGGGTGGACCCTGGTCTACGATCGCCTCGACCCCTCCTCCGCTTCGGCGGACATCGGCCCCTTCTCCGCGCGCTACGACGAGCAGCTGTACGCGCGCGCCGAGATCGTCACGGTCACCACCGAGTCACTCAACCGGGGGCGACACGGTTTGAAGCGACCGGCGACGGTGATTCCGAACGGCGTCGACCTCGCCCGTTTTCAAAGACGCAAACAGCTCGCGGTGATTCCGCGGTCGCTCCCCGCGGGGCGACCGATCGCCGGCTACGTCGGCACCCTCGGACCGTGGTTCGACTGGGAGCGAGTGATCGGGTTGGCGCGCTCCAACCCGGCGTGGAACATCGTGCTCGTCGGTCCGGGTCGAATCCCCAAAGAGGTCGTAGCGGTCCAGAACCTCCACCTGCTGGGGCCCCGTTCGTACGAAGCTCTACCCGAGTTCGTTCAGCACTTTCGTGTCGGTCTGATCCCGTTCAAAGGTCGAGACATTACGGGCGTCGACCCGGTGAAGGCCTACGAATATCTGGCCTGCGGGGTACCCGTGCTCTCGGTCCCCTTCCCCGCCCTCGAAGGCGTGCCGGGCGTCACCCTCACCGCGGCGAGCTGGAACGGATGGCTCGACGAGCTCGGTCATCGGCGCTTCCCGGACGACGCGGTGCAGACCTACCTGAAGCAACGCGACTGGGGCGTGCTGAGCGACCGGCTCGCCGCGGCGCTGGCGCACCCCGAGCCGCAGCCTCCGCTCTCGGTGGTCATTCCGACCTACAACGGGCGCGCGCACCTCGAGCGCTGCCTCTGGTCGATGGCGCGCCAAACGTTGAAAGAGCTCGAGGTGATCGTCGTCGACGACCGCTCGTCGGACGACACCGTTTCGTTCTGCGCGCAGTGCTATCCACAGTTTCGCCTCCTCCGCAGCGCCGAGAACGTTGGCTTCGCGCGCGCGGCAAACGCTGGCATCCGGGCGGCCCGCAGCCCCTTCATCGCGCTCTTGAACAACGACACCGAGATGGCGCCCGATTGGGCCGAGAACGTGCTGGTCCCGTTCCAGGATCCCCGCATCGGCTCTGTCGCCAGCTTTCTCTGTCAGATGCAACGCCCGAGTCGCGTCGATCGTGCCGGCGATGGCTACTCGGCTGTCGGCGGTGCCTTCAATCGCCTGCACAATCAGGTCGATCCGACGGATCCTCCGCGCTTCGAGGAGGTCTTCGGCGCCTCGGCGGCGGCGGCGGTGTATCGTCGGGCGGCGCTGGTCGAAGTGGGATTGCTCGACGAGAGCTTCGAGGCGTACTACGAAGACGTCGATCTCGCCTGGCGTCTCCAACTCGCGGGATGGCCGTGCGTGCTACACCACGGCGCCCGCGGCCTACATCTCGGGAGCGCGAGCTACCAGAAAGGCGGCGAGCGCTTCGTCCGCTTCTCCGCCCGCAACGCCGAGACGGTCTACTGGTCGGCGCTGCCACCCGCGTTGCTGGCCAAGCATCTGCCCGGCCACGTCGCGTTCCTCGTGTTACAAAGCGTGCATCGACTGGTCAGCGGCGAGCTGGGACCCTATCTGCGTGGAAAGCTGGAGGTTCTGCGCAGCATCCCGAGCCTGTTGCAGCATCGACAGGAGCGGCAGGCGCTGCGTACCATCCCGGCGAGCGAGATCGAACGCTTGATCGAGAAACGCTGGTTTCGACAGCTCGTGCGACAGCTGATCGACCGCCACTCCTGACCGACCGCAACTGGGTCAACTCCAGCGCTCGTCGATCGCGATCCCCCGAGCGCGGATCGCGTCGACGTAGGCCCCGAGGGGTAGCGCCACCTCGCCAGGCAGAACCCCGCGCTTCGCGATCGCTCCCGAGGCCATCATGTAGGCCACGGCCGCCGCCGGATAGGCCGTCGTCCGCGCCATCGCCGAGTGGCCCGTGCGTGGATCGTGCTCGTCGATCACCTCGAAGGTCAACGTCGCGGGGGCGCCCTCTCGCATCCCCTTGAGCGTCACGCGCACGAGGACGACGTCGGTGTCGCTGTCGTCCAGAGCGCGCTCGAGCATCGCCTCGGTGAAGCTGCGCGGGTTGACGCCGTTGACCAGCTCCTCGCTGAAGAAGCCCAGCGAATCCATCGCATGGAACACGGCGCCGTGGCCGGGATAGCGGATCGTCTTGTAGTCCATGTTGGGCACACGCGCGACGAGCGTCTGGGGCAAGGTCGAGATCCCACCCGAGGTGTGGAATGCCTCGAGGAGACCGAAGGGCGGCGGAAACTCGAGACT
Source organism: Myxococcales bacterium (assembly GCA_020430585.1). Taxonomy (GTDB): domain Bacteria; phylum Myxococcota_A; class UBA9042; order JAGQJP01; family JAGQJP01; genus JAGQJP01. The sequence goes on from JAGQJP010000658.1 coordinate 7,097, forward strand.
CTCGATCTCGGTGAGCGATGGCACCATCTGCGTCACACCGTCGCGCACGACCTCGGCGGGCTCGAGATACTCGTTGGTCAGGCCGCGCACCGAAAAGACGAGCTTGTAGTGCAGTGGCGGCTTCGGATTCTTCGGCAGACCACCAACGCGGATGCGCACCTCGTCGACCCGCTCGAGCTGCTCGACGCCATGGGCCGCCAACATGCAGGCCATCCCCGGCGCCAGACCGCAATCGGGAACGACCGTCACGCCGCGCGCCTCGGCCTCGGCCGAGCAGGCCAGCTGATCGCGAACGACGAAGAGGTTTCCGCCGAGATCGCACAGATGCACACCAGCCTCGATCGCAGCCTTGGTCAGCCCGCGGTTGAAGCGGTAGTCTGCGGACGATAGCACCGCGTCGATCCCCTCGAAGAGCGCGCCGTAAGTCGTCGTGTCGTCGAGATCGACCTGCCGCGTCTCGACGCGCGTGTGATAGCTCGGCAACTCGGGGTGCTTCGCCAGCTCGTGCAGCTCGAGCGCCCCCTGCTCCAACTGGGCGAGATCGCGATCGACCAGCCGCACGAGCTCGACCCCCTCCTGACGCGCCATATCCCACGCCGCTGCGCGGCCCATTCGCCCCGCTCCCAACACTGCTAGCCTCATCTTGCTCCCTCCGCGTTCGACGACGTTCGGTCTGTCGCCCGCCGCGAGCGACGCCGCGGATGGTAGCGCAAAATGTCCGTGATCACAAGGCGGGGCTCGGGGGCTCGACGAGGCGGGGCTCGGGGGCTCGACGAGGCGGAGCTCGCGCGTCAGTCGATGAGGTAGCTCGTCACGTCGAGATTGGCATCGACGCTCACGAAGCGGAAGCGCTTGTTCTTGCCGTCACCGATCAACCACGCCGCCGCACCGTCGTAGGCGACGAGGTCATCTCCGCGGTAGAGGCGGTAGGATCCGATCGCCGTCGCCGCTTTGACCACGTTCCCGTACTCGCCGATCACCATCGCGTAGGTCTCGACGTAGGCGCTCGCGCTCCACTTCTCCCAGAGCACGAGGAACTGGTTGTTCGCCAGCGGCACCAACTTCGGCCGCTCGGCATTTTCGGTGTCCTTGTCGGCGTAGCCCGTCAGCCAGACGAGGCCCCGGTTCTTGCCGACGAAGGACGCTCCCCAGTAGTCCTTGATCGTGATCTCGAGGGTCGTCGCATCGCTGTTTTGATCGGCGGTGTCGACGATCGTCACGTCGTACTTGCCGTCGGCGCCCTGGGCGATGCTATCGAAGCCCTTGGCGATATGCACGATCGCGAGATTTCGCGGGGCGATCAGCGCGCTCCCCGTGGAGCTCGGATCATTCTCAGTGGCGAAGAGCAACAGATAGCCGTTCTGGGCGACGCGCAGGTTACCCAAACGCGTGAAGGTGTTGTTGTAGCCGCCGCCCGTAGCCGAGTCGCCGCCTTTGATCGCAAAGGCGACCTTGAAACCCCCCTTGCCGATCTTCGAGACGCCGATCCCGCGGAGGCTGGCGTCCCCCAGCGCGACGCTGATGAAATTGGTGCCATCGTGCAAGAGGCGCTGGTCGAAGGAGTGGCTGATCCCCCAGTAGTAGCTCTTCAGCGCACCCGACGTCGCATCGAGACCAATATTGATGTGCCATTGATGACGTGAGCTGACCTGAGCGTCATATTCGCCGTGTTGGCTGAAGGAGGTCATCAAGAGCCCGCCCGCGAACAACAAACGCCCCGTTCCGGCGGTCAGCGGATCGTAGATCGCCGTGTTGTCGGCGCCGTTGATGTCGGTTCGCAGGTCGGTAGCGAAGATCTCGTTGCCCATCGGGTCGTATTTGGCGACCGTAACGATGTCGGCGCGCTGCACGTCGGCTGGCGTCGGCTTGGTCTGGAGACTCTCGTTCGCGGCGGTCATCAGGTAGAGATTGCCGCTCGGGTCTTTGGTGAAGCCACCGAGCAGCTCGAGACCGGTCGGCGTCAGGTGGCCGGTCGGGGTGAGTTGGTCGGTGACCTTCGAAAGGCGCGTGATCACGACGCGCTTCCCCGCGGTGTCTTGCCAGGCCACATCGAGGGAGCCATCGGGGTTGACGACGATCGCGATCGTCGGCCGCGCCCCGTAGATCGTGGTGTGCCCGGCGGGCCCATTGTTGTCGCCCGTGGCGTAGTCGAAGGGGGTGCCGATCGAGCCCACCGTTCCCGTCGTCCACAAACCGGCGGCGGTGTCGGGCTGGTCGATATCGACAGGGTTCATCAGATCGGGGAGGCCCCCGAGATCGGCGGTGACTCCGTCGCTCGTCACGGCGGTGTCGGTGGGCGAGGCCGTGTCGTCGCTCAGCGACGTGTCGGCGGTCGATCCCGTGTCATCGTTCGCCGAGAAATCGGAGGTCGAAGTGCTGCCGTCCTCTTTCGACGCCGTGTCGTTCGGTAGAACGCCGTCAGCGCCTTCCGACAGGTCGGCGAGAACGCTCGTGTCACCAGCTGTGCCCGTGTCAGAGCGGCTGAGATCGGCGCGCGCATCGACAGCCCCAGCACTGTCGAGGGACCCATCGTTCGAGCTGGCGCCACAGCCCGCGCCGAGCCAGACGAGAAACACGAGGCAGACGAGCCGCCAATCTCTTCGGGTCGCCATAACCCCTCCCGGTCGAATATGATGCAGTTTGCATCATTATAGCGCGTCGCCGACGTGGCGTGGCAACAAAAAAATGGCGCCGCCGCCCGTTCACCGCGAGGTGAGACGAGGCGACGGCGCCACTCGGGAGGGAAGGGAGAGAATCGCAACCAGGGAATCAGTACCCGTGCCTTGGCACACTCAACGGTAGTGACGGCGGACCTTCACGACCTTCTTCACTCGCACGTGGGGGCGATATTTCACAACCCGCGGAATCGGGCGGAGCGCCAGGCGCGGCCCGCGGAAACGCGTCTTCACGTAGATCTTGCGAACCTTGGGAGCCGGTCGGTAGACCTTCTTGACGACGATCGGAGCCCGCCGATAGTGTCGTTTCGGAGATTTCGTCGTCTTGACGACGACCGTCTTGTTCCATTTCCCCTTCGACGTGTATCCGTTCGCGGTGTGCGCGAAGGCGCTCGTCGAACCCAGACCCAAAAGCAGACTCGCCGCAACGATGAATTTGAACAGTTTCATGGTGTCCTCCTGTGATCGACCGCCTCGCGGTCGAGTGTCGACGGTGTCGACGATTTCTAACGTGGCCATCGGCCCGCCGAGAGTTCCGACGGTGGCCATCGGTTTCACTGGGTCAGTCGAGAGCAGGGGAGGCAATCTTTCCAAAATGGTGTAAGAAGAGTGTAAGATCGATTTGTGGAGCGATCATTGAACGTTACGATTGTGATTCCGGCGCGCTACGCCTCGACGCGCTTTCCCGGCAAACCGCTGGCCCCGCTTCTCGGTCGGCCGATGATCCTCTGGGTCGTCGAGCGGGCGAGCGCCGTCCATGGGGCCGAGGTGCTCGTCGCCGCCGACGATGAGCGCATCGCGCGCGTCGTCGAGGAGAGCGGCGGCCGCGCCGTTCGGACCCGTGCGACCCACGCAAGCGGCACGGACCGTGTCGCCGAAGTGGCGTTGGGCTTGGCGAGCGAGATCGTGATCAATCTGCAGGGCGACGAACCGCTGATCGAGCCGCCGGCGGTCGAAGCGCTGATCGCCGCCTTCGACGACGCCTCGGTCCGTCTGGCGACCCTCGCACGGCGCCTCGACGACGAGGCGACGATCGCCGATCCGAACGTCGTCAAGGTCGTCTTCGATCGAAGGGGAAACGCGCTCTATTTCTCGCGCAGCCCGATTCCGTCCCGAACGCGGGCGGCGCGCACGCCGATCTTCCAGCACGTCGGGATCTATGGGTATCGTCGCCAGACCCTGCTCGAGCTCGCTGGGCTGCCGCCGTCTCCCCTCGAGCTCGCCGAGGGGCTCGAACAGTTGCGGGCGCTGGAGAACGGGATCCCGATCCGTGTGCTCGAGACTCCGTACGAAGCGCACGGGATTGACACACCCGGCCAATTGGCGGTACTGGAAGAGATGTTGCGCACGCGCACACCGCGCGTCTGAAACGCACGAGGATCGACCTTGTCGTTACACCCCCCGCAGAGCGTCGATATCCGGCCCGGCCTCCGAATCGGCCCCGATGAGCCGCTGGCGCTGATCGGAGGCCCCTGCGTCGTCGAATCCGACGAGCATCTGCTGCGCCTGGGCGACGAGATTCAACGGCGCTGCGAAGCGCGAGGAATTTCGTTCATTCTCAAGGCGAGCTTCGACAAGGCGAACCGCACGTCGATCCGCAGCTATCGCGGCCCGGGGATCGACGCCGGGCTGCGTGCGCTGCAGCGCGCAAAAGAGGCGCTCGGCTGCACGGTGCTAACCGACATACACGGGCCCGAGCAGGCGGCGCGCGTCGCGGAGGTCGTTGACGTGCTACAGATTCCCGCGTTCCTCTGCCGGCAGACCGACCTGCTCGTCGCCGCCGCGGCGACAGGCCGCGTCGTCAACATCAAGAAGGGTCAGTTCGTCGCTCCCGAACAGATGCGCTCGGCGATCGAGAAGGTGCGCCAGAGCGGCAACGCCCGCGTGCTCCTCACCGAGCGCGGATCGACATTCGGCTACAACAATCTGGTCGTCGACATCCGGGCTCTGCCGCAGATGAGCGCGTTCGGAGTCCCCGTGGTCTTCGATGCGACGCATTCGTTGCAGCTCCCCGGCGCCCTCGGCGACCGCACGGGTGGCCAGCGCGAGCTGATCGCGCCCCTCGCCCGGGCCGCGGCAGCGGCTGGGATCGACGCCCTCTTCGTCGAGATTCACGACGACCCCGACAACGCCCCTTGCGATGGCCCGAACATGCTTCCCCTCGCGCAGCTCGATCGCCTGCTCGACCAAGTCACGTCGATCCACGAGCTCGTACGCGTGGAGCGATTTCGGGGTCTCGATCGGAGCTGATGTTCCCGGCCCGAGATGCGGCCGGAGAGCGAGTGGAGGAGCATGCAAAATCCGAAGGGCGATCAGGATCGAGGGGCCGATGCCCTCCGTGAGGCGCTCCGTGTGGTCGATATCGAAACCCGGGCGATGCACCGCGCCGTCGAGCGACTCGGAGACGAGTTCGAAGCCGCCGTCCGCTTGCTCTTCGACTGTCGGGGTCGAATCGTCGTCTGCGGCTCGGGAAAATCTGGCCTCGTCGGGCGCAAGATCGCCTCGACCTTCGCCTCGACGGGCTCGCCCGCGCTCTTTCTGCACCCCGCCGATGGCGGACACGGCGACCTCGGCGTCGTCGTCCGAGGCGACGTGGCGCTCCTGATCTCGTACAGCGGCGAGAATGAAGAGTTGATCCGCATCCTCCCGGGCCTGAAGAAGATCGGCATCCCGATCGTCGCCCTCTGCGGCCACTCGGCGTCGACCCTTTCGCGCAGCGCCGATGTTTCGATCGACATCAGCGTCGAAGAGGAGGCGTGCCCCAACGGACTCGCTCCGACGGCGAGCACCGCCGTGACGATGGGCCTCGGCGACGCACTGGCGATCGTACTCTTGAAGCGTCGCGGGTTTCGCACCGAAGACTTCGCGCTGCTCCACCCCGGAGGCTCGATCGGCCGGCGCCTGTTGACCCGCGTCTCTGATGTGATGCACCGAGAAGACGACGCCGCTCGTGTCCGCGGTGGTAGCACGATGCAGCAAGCTCTCGTCGAGATGACGGCCAAGGGTCTCGGCGCGGTCTGCGTCGTCGATGAGCGGGGACGGCTGATCGGCCTACTCACCGACGGCGATCTGCGCCGCAGCCTCGAGCA
>JAGQJP010000659.1 GCA_020430585.1 Myxococcales bacterium
CGCGATCTCCTTCGTCCTCGACTACAGCGGCAGCATGAGCTCGAAGGACAAGGCCTTCCTCGAGGAGGCGCTGCTCTTCTTTCTCGAGCAGCTCCCGCCCGTCTACCGGGCGAGCGTCACCAAGTTCGACAACCGCGTCTCGACCTACCAAGAGCTGACGCGCGACGTCGAGAAGCTGAAGTCGGCGATCACACGGCCGATGTCCTCGGGCGGCACGGCGCTCTACGACGCGATCGGCGCGGGTATCGAGGAGTTGCGGGACGAGAGCGTGCCCTTCCGGCTCCAACTCGTCTTCACCGACGGGATGGAGAACAGCAGCAAGCACCACTGTCACGACTCGGTCGTCGCCTTCTCGCGCCAGCAGGCCGTACCCGTCTTCGTGATGGGAATGGGCGATATCGACGTCCCGGCGATGTTGACGCTGACCAACGACACCAACGCGTGCTTCCTCTATGCGCCGAGCAGCGACCAGATCAAGCAGATCTACCAAGTGATCGCCAGCGTGATGGCGCAGACCTACGTCATCAGCTGGCCCCTGCGGCACAGCGACGCGACGACGGTCACGATCGACGCCACGACGCCCGCCGGCCCCGTCGGTGACAGCTACACGATCAAGCCGTAGCACCAGCGTCCGAACGCTCGATGATGTCGCGAACGGTCGAGCGAAGACGATCGATGTCGAAGGGCTTTTCGAGCTGGAGCTTGTCGCTCTCGGCCAAATACTGCCGCGCACGGGGCGTGAAGGCGCCGCCAGTGATGAAGACGAGCCGCGACGCCAAGCGGGGAAACGCGCTGCTCAACCATTGGTCCAACTCGACCCCAGTGACCTCCGACATCATCAGGTCGCAGAGAATCACGTCGAAGGCCTGGTCCTCGAGCAGCAAGCGCTTGGCCTCGGCTCCACTCGACGCTCCAACGCATTCGTGCTCGCGCAACATGCGTGCGATCACCGAACGGATCCCCTCTTCGTCGTCGACGATGAGGATCCGCGCGCGGCGAGCCGCCGCTGTCGCCTGGGACTCCGATGACGGCGGCGGCACGTCGGCGCCGCGACGGATCGGCAGGCGGATCGTGAAGATCGAGCCGACGCCGAGCTCGCTCTCGACCTCGATGGTTCCGTCGTAGCCCTCGATGATCGACTTCGTGATCGAGAGGCCGAGGCCAGAGCCGAAACCGAGCCGTTTGGTCGTGAAGAACGGCTCGAACAGGCGACGCAGGTGGGCGGGCGCGATCCCCGAGCCGCTGTCGCGAACTTGGGCATAGACGCTCTCGCCGTCGGACCAGGTGCGGATGCGAATCTCGTTGTTCTCGACGTCCCCCTCGTCGATCGCGTGGGCGGCGTTGACGAGCAGGTTGATGAAGACCTGCGAGAGGCGCCCCTCGTCGGCGAGGACCCTCGGCACGGGTTCGAGCTCTTGGACCAAGCGCGCGCGATACTTGACCTCATTGAAGGACATGTTGATCGCGACACCGATCACGCGGTGGAGATCGACGAGGCTCGGGGTCTCTTGATCGACGCGGGAGAAGATCCCGAGGCTGCTGACGATCTGGCGAATCCGCTGGGTCCCCTCGAGGGCGTCGTCGAGACGCTGGACGACATCGTCGAGGAGCGCTGAATCGATCTCGGCGACGTCACGCAGGAGCGAGGGAACGTCCTCTGCAAGGCTCTCGATGTTGTAGAGCGCGTACGACAGCGGATTGTTGATCTCGTGAGCGACGCCAGCGGCGAGCATCCCCATGCTCGAGAGGCGATCGGCCTGGGCCAGCTGCGTCTCCATCTGGCGTCTCTCGGTGACGTCCTCACCAGAGCTCAGAATTCCGACCGCCTGCCCCCGCTCGTCGCGAAGCAGCGCGTGGTGCCACACGATCAGGCGCTCTTCGCCCGAGGGCCGCAGGACGCGGCTCTCGACGCGGCGACGGAGCTTCATTTCGCCGCGCATGATCGCCTGAAAGACGAGCCTCCATGGGCCCCGGTCTCCAGCGGGGAGACAGCGCGACCACTCCGCGCCGATCAACGCCGACGCGCTCGAGACGCCGAGGACTTCGCAGCCGCGGCGGTTGATCAGACTGATCGTCCCACTGGCATCGAGTCCGAGGAGCATCACCGCGGCGATATCGAGGTAGCGCTGCGCTCGGTCCTTTTCGGCGCGGAGGCTCTCTTCGACCTGCTTGAGCTCGGTCACGTCACGCAATACCGCCGCGTGCTCTCGCTCGGCAACCCGCGCCAACGTGAAGAGCACGGTTCGATAGGTTCCGTCGGGTCTAATGAAACCGAACTCTCCGTGGCTCGAAGCGGCCTCGCGGTAGCGCGCGAACTGCGTGGCGACGCTCTGGGGCGACGGGGCCTTGAAATCGTTCACCGACATCTGCAACAGCTCATCATGACGGCGGCCGAAGAGCTCGCAGGCGGCAAGGTTCGCGTCGATGCAGCGACCGTCGTCGTCGACGATCACGATCGGCGCGAGGCTGTTGTGAAACAGCGTACGAAAGCGACTCTCTCTCGCGGCGAGCTGGTCGATCACCTGCTTTCGAGCGCTGATGTCGCGGCTGCTGAAGATCAAGCCCGCTGGCTGACCATCATCATCGAGCACGACCTTTCCCATCGACTCGATCCAAACGTAGCTCCCATCGACACGACGATGGCGATATTCTGCGCTCCCCGGCTCATTCGTGCGCAGGACCTCGGCGAGGGCGATCTCGACACGGGCGAGGTCCTCTGGGTGCACGTTCGCCTGTGCGAGCTGGCCGATCAGCTCCCTCGGCTCGTACCCCAGTTGGCGGTGCGACGGGCTGGCGTAGACGATGCGCCCGTCGAGCCCGGCCAGGGCGACGAGATCGAACATGTTGTCGGTCAAGAGCCGCAGGAGTCGCTCGCGGTCGGCGAGCCGATCGAGGGTGCGCTTGTATTCGGTGATATCCTGGAACGTTCCCACGAGCTTGACGACGCGGCCATCTTCGACGATCGGTGTGCAGCGCGAGTGGGTCCAGATTTCGGCGCCGGCGGCGGTGGTCAACCGCGCATCCAGGTCGAAGGGCTCACCACGTCGAAGCGCCGCGTCGACGGCGGCACGGACCCTCGAGCGATCATCGGGGTGGTAGAACTCGAGGGCGGCCCCGAGGCTCGGGTCGAAGTCGCCGGACACCTGGTGAATCTCGCGCGTGACGGCGGTCCAGGAGATCGCGCCGCTCCGTGCGTCGAGCTCCCAGCCGCCGATTTTCGCCATCCTCCCCGTCGCGGTCAGCAACCGCTCCCGCGCGAGGAGCTGCTCCAGGCTGTGCTGTCGATCGAGGGCGATCCCTGCGATTTCGCCGACGTTGCGGGCCCGGCGCTCCTCGTCCGCGCTGAAGCCACCTTGGTGCTTCGCCAGCGCGATCATGCCCGCCACGCCGGCGCCGAGGGTGATCGGCACGAACATCATGCTCTCGATCATCTCGGAGTCGAGCGAGAGGAACCCTCCCGGCGAATCGGCCACGCCATTGCGGATCAACACGCGCCCCAGACGGTACGCCTCCTCGCCGGCTTGCTGCATCTGGGCCGATGGCGCGATGTCCAGACGACAGGCGGCGGCGCCCGAGTCGACGAAGACGATTCGGTCTGCCTCACCTTCGCGCCGCAGGGCGACATAGCCAGCTGACGCTCCGCTCTGCTGTTTGCAGACCTCGAAGACGGTGCCGACGACGGACGCGAAGCTCCGCGGGTCGAGCGTCGACCCCTCGACTTCGCCAGCGGCGTTTGGCGGTCGCGGGAGAGACGAGCGCGCATCAACCGCGGCGGGTTCCGCGGGATCTGGCAGCGTGTCGCGGCTCTCGCTCAGATAGAGCACGAACGACTCCGCGGAGCGGCAGACCCGCAGGTCGATGAGGCGCGCCAGCTGCCCCTGTTCGGGGTCGCCGTACAGACCCGCGACGTCGAGGCTCATGACGTCGAGTGGATCCGAGGCGGTCTCGAGCTGCAGAAGTTGGCGGCGCAGTCTGCTGCCGTTGGGCCCGGGAAATAGCTCGGAGAGCTCACGGCCGATCGCGTCTTGTCGCGCGCAGCCCAACAGCGAGCGCGCCGCCGCGTTGAGGTAGCTCAGCGGCAACGCCACCGAGCCGTCGACCCGACGCTCCTTGGCGACGATCAGACAGCCATCCCGTAGATGATCCAGCGCGACCACGAACGCATCGTCGTGTCGGTCGTTCTCAAACGGTGGACCTTGTGGTGCCACGAGTCCGAGCCTCCGCGAAGCGCGCCAATCGCTGCACGCGCGAGCCGCACACCACTCCGAAGAGCGACGATGTCAAGAATTGTCAGCGTGCTGTAATAGTATACACACTTTTCCGTCGCGGTCAAAGGACGAGGACGACTTGCAAGCTCACCGACGGCATGTCGCGGGTTCGAGCCCCGACGGCGCAACAAAAAAGCCCAGGCATTTCTGCCTGGGCTTGGCGGCTCCGACGGCCGGACTCGAACCAGCGACCAAGTGGTTAACAGCCACCCGCTCTACCGACTGAGCTACGTCGGAAGCGTGACGAATGTAATACAGCAGGAGGTGGGGTTTGTCAACCGCTTCGATGGTCAAATCCAAATGCCGCCGAAAGGGATGATTTCGCACCGGATTCGATACCTTCGCCGTGTGCCATCAGCAGACGATCGAAGTCGAGCTCGAGCACGGCGGCGCGGCTCGCGCGTAGCGCCCGCTTGTCGGTGGTGTAGAGCCGCCAGAGACGACTCACCGCGAGACGCCGATAGGTCCCGACGAGCTTGAAGAACAGGCGGCTGCGGCGCGTCGGATACTCACGCATGTTCATCACCAAGTCGGTGGCGACCAGCGTACGCGATGGTCGATGCAGGAAGAGGGTCTCGTCGATCGTCTCGGCGCCGCGAATCGGCAGCGTCTGCAGGGTCTCGGCCCACGTGGCGGGGAGCGCGCGGTCCAGCCGATGGACGATCTGCAGTCGCGGCTTCTTCGACGCCAACCGTCCGGCCGCCCACAGCTCGGCGGCGGGATAGCGCGCGACGGCGGCGGCGACGAAGAGATGGTGCAGCGCATTCGGCGCCACGATGTAGCGCACCTCGCCCAACGCGGCGATCTCGTCGGCGAGGCGCTCGTCGATCGCGATCGGCGAGTGAAGCATCAGCGCGCCCCCCGGCAGCGCGATCACCGTCATCCGCGTTGGAAATCCAACCCCGGCGACCGTCAGCGGCTGCTCGGCCGCATAGATCGTCGGGGCAAATTGGGCCAATCGATTGCCCATCAGACGAATCGATCGCTTCCGCTCACGCCGTCGCTATCGAGGCCCTCGGCGAGCCGATAGGGCTCGTCGACGAGCTCGTTGATCCGCCCCATCACCCGATCGACGAGACCCTGAAAGGCGTCGCGATGCGTCCACTCCGCTTCGGGCGTGAAGGGCTCGAAGGGAGGAACGTGGTACTCGGCGAACGACTCGTAAGACATCGGAGCGCCGATCCGGTAGACGATCTGGCTCCGCTTGGCCCAGGGCGAGCTCGACGGATAGGCGAGATCGCTGCCGCTGCAGCCGACGGGAACGATCGGTTGCCGCAGATGCAGCGCGATCTGCGCCAGGCCGACGTGCCCCCGGGAGAGCCGCTTCGAGCGCGTGCCCTGGGGAAACACGAGGAGATCGAGCCCCAGCTCGCGCCGCTCGAGGTTGAGGGCGACGAATCGTTGCATCATCTGGCGAAAGAGGGCGTTGATCGCCTCGGCATAGCTTTCGCCCGAGGGATCGAAGCGGCGACCGAGCATCTCACGAGGCGTCTCGAGGATCTCCGTCGGGATCGCCTCGCGGTCGGGCACGACGAGCTCTTCGGCGTCGCTCTCTGCGCCTCGCAGCTTCGCCACCGCGTTGACCCAGTTGCGCAGCGCCGCGTACTCCGCATCGTTCGGCCGACGATTGCAGGTCGAGATGAAGTCCCGGGTGATCAGATAGCCCCGTGAGACCGTTGGGATGTTGTTCGTCCACTCCATGAAACGGGCGATCACCGCGTTTTCGTAGTACTTTCCCTTGACCCAGGTCGCCGTGAAGCGATTGAGCTGTCGATAGAGTTGGTACTGAAAGGGCCAGTAATTGAACCGATCGGTGTGGTTCATCGCGAAGATCACGGGCTCGCTCGGCACGTTCTCGGCGCCTTCGAGGGCGATCCCCACTCCCGGGAGCCAACCGTAATTCAGCGCGAGCATCGTGTTGGCGATCAGCATCTGCGACCTGGGCCGCAGGGTGAGCCTGATTCTCGCCAGCGTCTGAAGATCGAGCACCTCCGCCCTCCAACCGATCGTGCTGCTCTACAGCAAGACACAGCCGCCGGGCGCTTGTCAAGGTGTGCGTCAGACCCCAGACCGTCGACTCGAGCGACCTCGCCGAGTGGTCGAACGTTTCGTCGACGAAGCTCGAAACGCGCCCTAAGCACCTACGCGGGTGCCGCGAGTCGAAACAGCGGGAGGAAACGAGCGACGAGCAGGGCGGCGATCGGGGCACCTTTTTCGGCGTGGGCGAGCAAAAGGGTTCACCTTCGGGGATCGCTGCGCTATTATCTTGTCATTCACTAACGGCAGGTCCCGCCCCGCGGCGGGCGACGAGGAGAGTATGAAGTGGACGAGCTTGGTAATGATTCTGTTCGCACTCTTGATCAGCCATTCGGCATTCGCGCAAGAGTGCGCGAGTGATGAAGATTGCGGTTCGGGTGACATCTGCGACAGCGGCGTCTGCGTGGCGGCGACCGACCCTGTCGACGATCCAGGCGACCCGAACGACCCGGGCAACGAAACCGACAACACCTTCACCGACACCGATGGCGACGGGATCGACGACGAATTCGATCCGAACGTCGGCAGCAACGACGCGATCGACACCGACGGCGACGGGATCTACGACGCCTTCGATCCCGAGCCGACCGTGTTCGGAGATGAAGACAACGATGGCGTCGGTGACGGTTTCGAGGACACCAACGGCGACGGCACCCCCGACTTCCAGCAGCAGATCAGCGACTCGGGCGGCACCTACGACGTTCCTGGGGTCGACGACAACAGCGTCTTCGTCCACAAGAACGGCGGCCTCGACGGTGATCCGACGACGGCGTGCAACATGTCCCAAAGCGCCCCGACCGGCGCGGCGCTGATCTTCTTTGCGATGCTGATGCTCGCCTTCGTCGGCCTGCGTCGTATGCGCGAACAGTAGCGCACCAGCCCCTGCAGGCGTGCGCCCGCACGCTCCCATCACTGGCTCCGCCGACTCTGATTCTTCTCGATCTCCGATGATCTCGATCTCTTTCTTCCAACGGTCGATTTGCGTTTGCACTCCCGCGACTCAATTCATATGATGGTGGGCCGCAAAGCGGAGTGAAGCAACCCGGGAGGGACGAGATGAACCCAAACACGCGCACGATGTTCCGAACCCTGACGTTGATCGTGTCGCTCGCCGCCCTTTGGAGCGGCGCGGCGCTGGCGCTGAAGACGAACAAGCCCGTCAGCGACAGCGAGCTGAAGAAGCGATTGGCCAACTTTACGCCGACCACGCTCGACTTCGATCACAAGAAACTGACCAAGGCGCAGCGCCAGGTGGTCAAGCACCTGGTCAAAGCGGCGCAGATCATGGATCAGCTGTTTCTGATCCAATCGCATCCGAAAAACCCCGCGCTGCGCAAGAAGCTCGCCGCCGATCCGAAGCTGAAGGCGCAGCTCGCGTACTTCGACGTGATGTTCGGCGTCTGGGATCGGCGTGAGCACAACCAGCCGTTCTGGGGCGGCGAGATGAAGCCCAAAGGCGCTGGCTACTACCCGGCCGACATGACCAAAGAGGAGTTCAACGCCTTCCTCAAGAAGAATCCCGACAAGGCCAGGGCGTTCAAGAACTACTTCACCGTCATCCGACGCGGGAAAGACAAGGGCTTGGTGGCGATCCCCTACTCGACGTTCTACGCCGATCTCTTGAAGAAGGCAGCGGCAGAGCTGCGGGCGGCGGCGAAGGCCTCCGACGACAAGCGTCTGGCGCGCTACCTCGAGTCGCGGGCGGCGGCGTTCCTCTCGAACAACTATCGCCCCTCGGACATGGACTGGATGGAGCTCGGCGACGGTCGGCTCGAGGTCGTGATCGGTCCCTACGAGGTGTACGAAGACGAGCTGTTCGGCTACAAGGCGGCGTTCACCGCGTTCCTCTGCATGCGCAACGACAAATACAGCGAGCGGCTGCAGAAGATCACCGCCTTCAAGGCGCAGATGGAAGACGCCCTGCCGATCCCCGCAGAGTATCGGCGCTTCAAGCGCGGCGCCAAGGTTCCGATCACCGTCGTCGACGAGATCTTCACCGCTGGCGACACCAAAGCGGGGATCCAGACGCTCGCCTTCAATCTGCCGAACGACGAGGTCGTGCGCAAGAAGAAGGGCTACAAGCTCGTGCTCTTGAAGAACGTCGCCGAGGCGAAATTCAAGAAGATCTTGATCCCCATCGCCAAGCGGTTGATGGACGCCGACCAGATCAAGCTCGTCACCTTCGACGCCTTCTTCACCAACACGCTGATGCACGAGTCGGCCCACGGCCTCGGCCCGGGCGTGATCGAGATGCTCGAAGAGGGCAAGAAGGTCACGACCACGGTGAACAAGGCGCTCAAGGAGCTCTACTCGACGATCGAAGAGGCGAAGGCGGACATCACCGGGCTCCATCTGAGCGAGCTCTTGGTCAAGCTGGGCGGGCTCCCCAAGGCGCTCTCCAAGCAGGTTTTCGCCAGCTACCTCGCCGGATTCTTCCGCTCGGTACGCTTCGGCGGCGAAGCCCACGGGCGGGCGAACCTGATCTCCTTCAACTACCTCGTCGAGAAGGGCGGGATCATCTACAACCCGAAGAGCAAGAAGTTCCGCATCGACTTCTCGAAGATCCGCGACGCGGTGCGCTCCCTTTCCCACGATCTGCTGATGTTCGAGGCCAGGGGCGACTACGAGGGGACCAAGGCCTTCATCGCCAAGTACGGCAAGATGTCGCAGAACATGCGCGACGGAATCAAGCGCCTCAAGGGCATCCCCGTCGACCTGCGCCCGCGCTACACCGTCGTGCAGAAGATGAAGAGCTGGTGAGCCGATGACGCCGTACAAGAAGGAGAATGCGATGCACACCACGAAAACCACGCTGCGACGCCAGGCGGGCTGGCTCGCGACGGTGCTGATCGCGGCTCTGTCGATCAGCGCAACGTCGCAGGCTGCAGCCAAGCCGACGATCGCCGACGCGCAACGCTTCATGCAGCGCACCGAGAAAGAGCTCGAACGCCTGCTCAGCATTCGAGAGCGCGCGGCGTTCGTCAACATGACCTATCTCACCGAGGACACCGACTTCTTCGACTCGCACTTCCAGCAAGAGCTGATGGCCTTCGTCGGCAAGAGCGTCAAAGAAGCGGTGCGCTTCCGCGGTCTGAAGCTGCCAGCGACGCTCGCGCGCAAGTTCCACATGCTGCGGATCAACCTCGACCTGCCAGCCCCGAGCGACGCCGCCTTGCGCGCCGAGCTGGCGCAGATCGCCTCGTACCTGACGTCGACATACGGCAAGGGCAAATATTGCAAGACCGGCGCCGACGGAAGGCGCAATTGTCGCAACCTCGGCCAGCTCTCGAAGGTGATGGCGACGAGTCGCAACTTCGACGAGCTGCTCGACGCCTGGCGTGGATGGCGGACGATCGCTCCGCCGATGCGCAAGAAGTTCGCGCGCTACGTCACGCTGGCCAACGCGGGCGCCAAAGAGCTCGGCTTCAAGAACCTCGGCGATCTCTGGCGCTCGAAGTACGACATGTCACCCGAGGCCTTCGAGAAAGAGACCGAGCGGCTCTGGAAGCAGGTCAAGCCGCTCTACCGCGACCTTCATTGCTACGTCAGGGCGCAGCTCTCGAAGCACTACGGCGCCGACAAGGTGCCCCTGGACAAGCCGATCCCCGCGCATCTGTTGGGCAACATGTGGTCTCAGACCTGGGAGAACATCTATCCCCTCGTCGCGCCGAAGACGAGCGAGCGCGCGCCGAACGTGACCGCGGCGCTCTTGAGGAAAGGGCTGAAGCCGAAACAGATGACGAAGATCGCCGAGAACTTCTTCGTCTCCCTCGGGATGCCCACGCTGCCCAAGACCTTCTGGAACCGCTCGCTCTTCACCAAGCCGCGGGACCGCGAGGTGGTGTGCCACGCCAGCGCCTGGACCCTCGACTTCAAGAACGACGTGCGAATCAAGATGTGCATCAAGATCGACGAAGAGGATCTCTCGACGCTGCACCACGAGCTTGGCCACGTCTACTACTACCTCGCCTATCGGGGGCTTCCCGTGCTGTTCCAGACCGGCGCCCACGATGGCTTCCACGAAGCGGTCGGCGATCTGTTGGCGCTCTCGGTCACGCCCGATTATCTCAAGGCGATCGAGATCCTGCAAACGAGCGAGACGGGCAAGCCCGGGCTCTCGTTCCTTCTGAAGATGGCGCTCGAGAAGGTCGCTTTTTTGCCCTTCGGCAAGCTGATCGATCAATGGCGCTGGCACGTCTTCGAGGGCAGGATCAAGCCGAGGGAGTACAATGCGAGCTGGTGGCGCCTGCGCACGACGTATCAGGGCATCGTTCCGCCCGTGAGCCGAAGCGAGTCCGACTTCGATCCCGGCGCCAAGTATCACATCGCGGCGAACGTCCCCTACACGCGGTATTTCTTGGCGACGATTCTCCAATTTCAGTTCCATCGCGCCCTCTGCAAGGCGATTGGTCACAAAGGCCCGCTCCACGCCTGCTCGATCTACGGCAATAAAATCGCGGGTAAGCGCCTCTGGAAGATGTTACAATTGGGGGCGAGCGGCCCCTGGCCAGAGGCGCTCCATGAGCTGACCGGGCAGCGTCGAATGGATGCGACAGCGATCCTCTCCTACTTCGCGCCGCTGCACAAGTGGCTCAAAGAACAGAACAAAGGCCAACGCTGCGGCTGGTGAGCACCTCGGACCTCCCGAGCTGGCGAGCCGCGGGCGGAGGGACGACCAATGGCCGCGATTCGCGCCGAGAATTCCTCGAGTACCTGCCCCTACTGCCGAGACACGATCGACCCCCAGGCCGACCAGCGCGTCTGCCAGATCTGCCTGACGCGCCATCACGCCGAATGCTGGATCTCCAACGGCGAGCGCTGCGCGGTGTTCGGATGCGGGTCGAGCCAGGCCCTCGCCCCGGAAGCCTCGGCTCCGTCCGCGCCCCGGGGTGTATCGAGCTCGCCCTCGAGCTTCAGTGGGGGCCAGCCGTATGCCCGATCGCCGACACGCCCGGGCGGAGGCGCGCAACGCGCGTCGCGCGTCGCCGTGGTCGCAGGCGCCGCTCTGGTCTTGGCGCTGGGTGCCGCGGTCGTGATGTTCACCAGCGTTTCGCCGGGAAAGAAAGCGACGACGACGAAGTCTCGGTCAACGCAACCCAAGACGACGGCACCGCTGCAACCGATCGCACCCGTCGCTCCGACGGAGCCTCCTCGCCCGGCCCCGACTCCCCGAGTCGTGACGCCGAGACCGACCTCTCCCCCACACGACATCACGACGACGAAGTCGGGCGTGACCGTCACGGTCAAGACGCACAAGCACGTCGTCAATCTCCGCGATCTGAAGAACCCGGGCCGCACGCCGTTTCCGGTCGGCACGTCGAACGAGACCCTACAGCTCGTGATTCAGCACGCGAGCGAGATCGGCGTCTGTTCGGCGCGGCGACGGGATCACAGCCAGGCGATCTCGTTCACGGCGCGTTTGAAGGTCGCCGCGAATGGTACGATCACAGCGGTCTCCTTTTTCGGGCTCGATGCGGGCGAGTCGGCGATCAAAAGCTGCCTCGACACCGAAATGCGACGCTGGAAGTTAGCGGCGGGCAAGCCCCGCACAGTGAACCTACCGCTGACCGTCCGCTAGCGGTGCGCCACATTCGGCGATTCCCGTTTTCCCGCTCGACGGGAGCATCCCTTCAACATCCAATCTCGCTGGTAGGACGCCGCCGCGACGCGATTGACCTGTGTCAATGACAGTGTTCGGCGCCGCGTGTCATGCTGTGGGCGTACGAGCTAGTTTCTTTCGCTTCGCGCGAATGAGGAGGCGTATGCGTATCTCGAAATTGATCGCGATCTCCTGCGTGATCGGCTGCATCCTCGGGATGATGACCGGCGGCGCTCTGTTCGGGGGCATCGGGGCCGTCCTGGGCGGCTTGATCGGGATCATCGTCGCCGGCGGATTCGCCCACTTGTTGGGGTATGCGGCGAGCACCGTGCCCAACGACAGCGAAAAGCCAAAGCCATCGTAGTCGGTCGGCAGGACGACGATGCGAGATCGGTGACGATCGGAAAAAAGGGTTCGACGAACGGCGGTGGTCCGAGTACGCTTGTCTGCACGACGGAAGGCGTCGACCTTCGCCCAGGAGGCCCTCATGTCCGAAGCGTTAACGCGCGGCGTACGCGTCACCGTGCAACCTCTCTATCTCGAGGATCGCTCCGATCCGCTCCGTAATTACTATTTTTTTGCCTACTTCGTGACGATCGCCAACGAAGGAGACGAACCGGTTCAGCTCGTCTCACGCCACTGGATCATCAGCGACGGAACGGGAAAGACCCAAGAGGTTCGCGGTGCCGGCGTCGTCGGTCACCAGCCGCGCCTCGTTCCCGGTCAAACCTTCGAATACAATAGCTTTTGTCTGCTTCCAACCGAGGTCGGCTCGATGCGAGGCAGCTACCAGATGGTCACCGATGACGGCGAGCCGTTCGACGCGGTCATCGCCCCCTTCACGCTCGCCGTGCCGACGGCTCTCAACTGAGGCGACGGGTGAGCACCGAGCGGTCAGAATCGATCTGTCCCTTTTGTCGCGCCGAATTTCTGCCACAAGAGGCGACCGTGTCGTGCAGGCGGTGCGGCACGGTTCAACACCGCGAGTGCTGGGAGCACGCCGACGAACGCTGTTCGGTCTTCGGCTGCGGCGGGACCGAGGCGCGCTCCCGCGCGATGGAGCGACCCTCCACTCGAGGCGCCACGGCACGATCACAGGAGATCCCGTCTCCGCCGCGCCCCTTCGCTCCGCTGAGCGAGAGGACCAGAGACGTTGGTCTCTTGCTGATCGCGGCGATCCCCCTGATGAGCCTCGCGATCGCCGCGGTGGCGTCGGACTCGGAGACCTACCAGCTGATCGGCATCGTGCTGTTCGCCCTCTGCGCCCTGCTCGGGGTGCGGGTGCTGACCCGGCGCGTCGATCCTCCCGTCACACCTGGTTGGCGTCGCCCCGCCGACCTGTTGCTCTCGGACTATGCCCCCGCCGATGAGCCGGATGACGCAGACACCGACGACCACCAAGAGCGCGGAGCCGCCGGGGGTTCCGTGCCCGCTCTGGCCCGACTCGCCGTCGGCAGGGAGCGGGCGCTCGAATACGAGTTGAGCCCGCAACAGCGGCGAGGTGTGGACGATGAGCGGGCGACGCTGGACTTCGTCAACGAGGGGACGGGGCACGAGCTGCGCGAGGCGATCCTCGAGCACCTCCCGATGGCAACGCAGCAGGCGGTGATCCGAATGGTCCTCCAGATTCTGAACCGGCGGAACGCCCTCGAGAACGGGCGCTTCACGACCCTCGACGAGCTGCGACAGATCCCCGGGGTTCCCCGAGTCGCCATCGAGGGGTTGCGGCGCGCCGCCCTCCGTCGACTGTCGCTGATCGCGTAGAGACCACATCGCGTCGAACCGGCGGTTTGGCAAATTCGGACACGTGCCGAGGATCGATTCCATCTGCGCGCCACTTTGCGCGACGAGGACCCGCGACCACAAGCGAAAGGTAGCGACCAGTCTCTGCGCCGCTCATCTCGCCTCGCCGGGAGGGAGTTCGCGGCGCCAGAGGCTCCCATTCCGACGTGGAGGTCCCCACCCTCGGACACGAAATGAGAGATGTAAAAAAATTGTTGTAATAATGTCGCCACACAAACTAGCATGTGGATTGGGTGTAAATGGCGCGTTTCTCCCGTCGAGATTCGCAGACCTGAGGAGTTTGTCATGCGTTCGATTGGTACGGTGCCGACCGTCGGCTTTCTCGTAATCGCTTGTCTGGCGCTTGTGCTTCTTTGTGGATGCCTACCGCAGCGAATCAAGTTGAACGTCGTCGAAAATCAAGAAGCCGGAGCGTTCTGCGGGCAAAAGGACCAGAACGGAAAGACCGTGACCTATCGGTGTTCGGACTCGCTTGTATGCATGAATGGCACATGTTCGACGGGAACCGACACGACGAACGTTGACCCTGGCGATGGTGACCAAGGCTACGAAACGACGGCACCCAGCGATTCAGTGAATGAACACGACATTGACAACCCCGACGATCTCATCATCGACGCTGGGCTCGACAGCTCGCCAACTGTCGACAGCGATTCCGGGACGGATCTTTCCGTCGAGCTTGACCAACTGGACGCGATGGACGATCTTGACGCGCTTTTTTTATCTGACTCCGGCGTGGACACGTACGATACGGAAATTGTACCGCCGATTGTCACGATCGAATCTTCCCCTCCTGCGTTGACTGCCGATCTGCAAGCGACTTTCACGTTCAGTTGTCAACAAACATCGTGCACCTTCGAGTGCGCCCTCGACGGGGGGGCCTGGGGAGCCTGCCTCCC
>JAGQJP010000660.1 GCA_020430585.1 Myxococcales bacterium
ACCCGTGGCTCACCGGGGACGCGGCGAACGATCGTCAGCAGCGCCGGAAGCGCGTCGTTCAAGCGCCGCTCGGCGACCAGCCGGATCAGCGCCGTCAGCACAGTCGGATCGCTCTCTTCGAGGAGACGTTTGAGCAGCGCTGGATTGACGCGGAGGTCGCGGGAGTCGCGCAGCGTGTCGAGCGCGGAAAGGCGTACCTTCGGGTTCGTCGCCGTCGAGAGGCGCTGCAGCGCGGCGGCGATCGGGTCCTCGGTGCCTCGCCCCTTCGGGCAAGCGACGCTCGAGAGCGCAATCAATACCGCGATCATCACGCGGAACAGGGGATAGCTCGTCATCTCGTTCTCCAGAACACAGACATCACCGAGCCTATTTCACCACGCTTGAGCTCGCCAGACAAGGCGGGAGAACTTGCTTCGAGCGGTCAGATCGAGTATCACGGAACAACGACCGTCGGGGGTGTGATGTCCGAGAGCTCACGAAAAGGCACGATTCTGTTGGTCGACGATGAGCCGATCATGCTCGACGTGCTGCAGAAGATCCTTCGGAACGAAGGCCTGGAAAGCATCGTCGCGCATCACGGCGAAGAGGCCGTCGAGATTCTCGGGCAGCGGGCGATCGACGTCGTCGTCAGTGACATCCAGATGCCCTATCTCTCGGGTCTCGAGCTGCTGACGCACATCAAGCGTGAGTTTCCCCTCATCGAAGTGATCATGATGACCGCCCACGCGACCGTCGCAGACGCGGTACGCGCGGTCAAGCTCGGCGCCTACGATTTCCTGACCAAGCCCTTCGAGAACATCGACCACGTGGCGATCACCGTGAACAAGGCCCTCGAGCATCGGCGGCTGGTCGACCGCAACCGCTATCTCGAAAGCCAGCTCGAGGTCAAAGAGGGCTTCGAGGACATCATCGGCAAGAGCCAGAAGATGAAGGCGGTCTTCGACCTGATCAGCTCGGTCTCCTACTCCACCTCGAGCGTGCTGATCCAGGGCGAGAGCGGCACGGGTAAAGAGCTCGTCGCCCGCGCGCTACACTATCGCTCCCCGCGAAAAGACAAGCCCTTCGTCGTGCTCAACTGCTCGGCACTGACCGAAACGCTGCTCGAGTCGGAGCTCTTCGGTCACAGCAAGGGCTCGTTCACCGGGGCGATCGCCGACAAGAAGGGGCTCTTCGAGGCGGCGCACAGCGGCTCGATCTTCCTCGACGAGATCGGCGATATGCCGGCGCCGACGCAGGTCAAGCTGCTGCGCGTGCTGCAAGAGGGCGAGATCAAACGCGTCGGCTCGAACGAGGTGCGCCGCGTCGACGTGCGCACGATCGCCGCGACCCACGTCGATCTCGTGCAGGCCAAGAGCATCGGACGCTTTCGCGAAGACCTCTACTATCGGTTGAACGTGATCACGATCTATCTGCCATCGCTGCGCGAGCGGCGAGACGACATCCCGCTCTTGGCCTACCACTTTCTCAAGAAATACAACAAGCGGATGGGCAAACAGGTCGCCAGTTTCTCTCCCGAAGCGCTCAACGCGTTGCAGCGCTACTCCTGGCCTGGGAACGTGCGCGAGCTGGAGAACGCGATCGAGCGCGCCGTCGTACTGCAGAGCGGACCGACGATCAGCCTCGCCGAATTGCCACCACCGCTCCTCGGCGAGCTGCCCAGGCCCCAGGCTCAGGGGCGCTCGCGGAGCTTCGACCTGCCATACAAAGAAGCGAAGGCCCAGGTCGTGAGCGAGTTCGAAGAGCAGTACGTGCGCTACCTGATGGAAAAATCGAATCAGAACGTCACGCAGGCCGCGCGCCTCGCCGGCCTCGACCGCTCCAACTTCCGCCGCATCATCCGCAAGCTCGGCGAGTAGCGGCGATGATGGAGCACGATGCCGAGGCGCTCTGGGCCTGTCTGCGATCCGACGGCGACGGCGCGCGCCTCGAGGTCCTCGTCGCCCCCAAAGCATCGCGCAACGCGCTGGTCGGCGTCCACGACGGGCGACTGAAGGTGCAGATCAAGGCCCCCCCCGTCGATGGGGCGGCGAACGAGACGCTCGTGCGCTTCCTCGCCAAGCAGCTCGACCTCCCGCGGAGCGCCGTGAGCCTGGTGGCCGGCCAGACGAGCCGACGCAAGACCGTGCGGCTGCCGCTCGAGGTGGACGAGCTCGCGCGACGCCTCCTCACCCTTCTCTGAGCGCGAACGCAATAGACGACGCCGTTGTGGTATAATCGAGGCGTTGATCGACGTGCGAACGCGCAAAGGAGAGAGAGATGGGACTCGTCGCACCGAGTGAGCACCCGGCCCGCTGGTGGCACACGATCGAAGATGGTCGCCGAATTCAATGCGATCTCTGCCCTCGGGAGTGCAAGGTCAAGGACGGCCAGCGCGCCTTCTGCTTTGTGCGCAAGAACGAGGGCGGCCAGATGGTGCTGACCAGCTACGGCCGCTCGACGGGCTTTTGTGTCGATCCGATCGAAAAGAAGCCTCTCAACCACTTCCTCCCTGGCACGAGCGTGCTCTCCTTCGGCACCGCGGGCTGCAACCTCGGCTGCCGCTTTTGCCAAAACTGGAGCATCTCGAAGGCGAGAAAGGTCGAGGCCCTCGCCGACGAAGCGACGCCCGAGGAGATCGCCCGCGAGGCGGTCGCCTCCCGCTGCGCCAGCGTCGCCTTCACCTACAACGACCCCGTGATCTTCGCCGAGTACGCGATCGATACCGCCCACGCCTGCCACGAGCTCGGCGTCAAAGCGGTCGCCGTCACCGCGGGTTACATCCAACCCAAGGCGCGCGAGGAGTTCTACGCTGTGCTCGACGCCGCCAACGTCGACCTCAAGGCCTTCACCCAGCAGTTCTACAAGAAGCTCTGCTTCGCGGACCTGGCGCCCGTCCTCGACACGCTGATCTATCTCAAGGAGGAGACGTCGGTCTGGTTCGAGGTGACGACGCTGTTGATCCCCGGACAGAACGACTCCGAGGAAGAGATCGCCCAGCTCTGCGAGTGGTTCGTCGAGCACCTTGGCGACGAGGTGCCGCTTCACTTCACGGCGTTTCATCCCGACTTCAAGATGACCGAGATCGGGCGCACGCCGGCCACGACGCTCACCCGCGCGCGCAATCGCGCGCTGTCGGTGGGGATCAAGCACGTCTACACGGGCAATGTCCACGACGAAGCGGGACAGTCGACCTACTGCGCGGGGTGCGGGGGCCTGTTGATCCAGCGCGACTGGTACCAGCTCGGGACCTACAATATCAAAGGCGGCGCGTGCACCCACTGCGGTCGCGTCGTCGCCGGTCACTTCCTCGACGAGCCGGGCAATTGGGGGCGCAAGCGGCGCCCGCTCTTCATCCGCTAGCGGCGAAGACGGCGGCGGCGCACCGCCCAGGCCAGCAAGACGAGCGCGAGCCCGAAGAACGCCGGACTCGATCCGCCGCCGCGCTGCTGGCACCCCCCACCCGACTTCGACGACCCGGTCGTGTCGCCGGGCGTGACGGCATCGGAATCGTCGGCATCTCCGTTGATCGGCTCAGCGTCGGGGGTGACGATGGCGAGGCTCGTCGGTGAGACGTAGTGGTCGACGACGTCGGTCTGTTCGCCCTCGCGCGTGGCGACGACGCGCAGGCCGCCGCTGTCGTACGAGAGGTGGAGCGCTGCGAACGCCCCCTGCTCGCTTTCAGCCAAGAGCTCGCGGGCGGCGCGAAGACTTCCGTCGCTGAGGTTGAAGAGCTGCCCGAAGACCTTGTTCGGCTCGCCACGAGTCGACCAGACGACGGCCAACGCCGGCCCGCTGCTGCCGTCGTCGAAGACGAGGATCGAGAGCTCGCGAACCGAAGCGGGACCCGCGATGACCCGGTCATCGAGCGCACCATCGCTCTTGCGCGTGACCCAGTGCAACGAATCGTCACCGTCGAGATAGACCACCGCGAGCTCGCCCGTCGGCGTGATCGCCGCATCGAAGGACCCAGTGGCGCCATCGGTGATCCGCACGGCCTGGCCGAGCTTGGCACCGTCGAAGTCGTAGGCGTCGATTCCCCCGTCCGTCTCCCGGGTTACGACGACGACCCGGCTGCCGTCCGCGTTGCTAGCGAGCGACAGAGCGGCGATCGGCCGCTCATCGGTGACCCGTTGGTGCGCGCCGAATGCTCCGTTGGCGAAGAGCACCGCCCAGAGCTGCTGCAACTCGGCGGTCTCACCGTCGCCGACGAGGTAGACCAAGAGCGCCTTGTCTCCGACCCGCGCGAGCGAGAGGGAGTGAGCGGTCCCGTCGGTCGCGATGATCGTCGCCGCTTCGCCCAGAGGCTGACCGTCGGCGCCGATCAGGCGATACTTCAGGATCGTCTTCGGCTCGAGGCTGAAGAGATCGCCAGCGTCGAGCTCGCTCCAGACGACGAGCCTCGTACCGTCGGAGAGCTCGATCACCGCCGCATCGAGGATTCCCGGGGCTTCAGCGACGAGGATCGGCGAAGACCAAGCGGCGACACCACCACGCGAGAGCATCAACTGCATCGTGCCCTTCTGCGGGTCCGTCTGGGTGAAGACGAGCAGTTGGGCGCCCTGCGGTCCGCTGGTGGCGAAGACACCGCCAGGGTAGAGCCCCGTCAAGACGACGTTGGATCCGCCGACGAAGGTCGCGGGCGGCGCGGTCTGTGGCGTCAATAGCGTCAGGCTCTCGTTCGCGGGGACGAACCGGATCACCCCCTCGGTGTTCCAGTCTGCGGTCAAATCCTTGAGATCCCACTGAAACTTGCGCTGCACCGAAGCGATACCGAGCTTGCCTTTCAGCCGCAGGACGATGCTCGCCGCGCCGACGGCCTTCTTGAACATCGGCCAGCTGCCGAGCGGGTTCGGCGTCACCAGCACTCCCGGCGCGTCGCTGCCGGCCGGCGCGCCGAGCTGGACGATCAGATCGGCGGAGAGACGCCCACGCAGCGCGGTGATGTTCATGCCGAAGCCGAATCGGAAGATCAGCTTGAAGTCGCTCGACGAGGTCTTGACCACCTGCGACGTGCCGCCGAGGAAGTGGTGTCGCTCGTAGGGGACGATCTCCGTCGAGCCGCTCTCGCGGTCGGGATAGATCGTGCGCCAGGTCTTCGAGACCCGACCACCGAAGCCACCCTCGAGCACACCGTTGAACTCGAGGAGCTTCTTCTTTTTGGCGGCGATCACCGCGGGAGCGAGGATCGGCCCCGCGAGAGGGACCAAACCGGCGAGCTTCGAGACCAACGGCGTCATGTCGACCTCGACGCGCAGGTCGAAGCCCGCCTCGAGCCAGGAGTTGATCTCGAAGGAGTCGACCCAGTCGTTGGCGAGGCCGGGCTGATCCTTCAACGTTTCGAGCACCTCGAGCAGCCCGTTGACGTAGACGTCGATCTTGGTCACGCGGATTTTCGCTTCTGGCTTGGGTAGCGAGCCCGGCTTGTCGAGATCGCGGTCGCTGACGAAGGACTTGGTGATCTGCGGCTTGCCGCTGAGCGAGACGCTGCGCCCCTCACCGTCGACCTTGAAGCCGATCGTCACCTTCGCCTTCGTGCCGAGCCACTTCGGCGCCAGGCCCCAGATCCCCCGCGTCGGCGTCTCTTGTCCTTCGTTCCAGAACGCGGTGATCCCGTAGTCGTAGGTCAAAAACCCCTTCTCGTTCGCGGTGATCGACGCGGTCACCCCGCCTGGAGCGGGAACGATGTTGCCCTTGGGCAGCTCGAGGTCGTCGAGCTCGGTCCCCTTGGTCAGCGTCGCCGCCCAGCCGAGGACATCGGTCAACGCGGCGGCCCAGCGCGGGAGGCGCAACCCCTGCAGAACGGGCTTGTCCGTCGGCGGCTGATAGGCCAACGTCGCCACGGCGCCATAGCGTGTGACGACGATCAACACGGGCTCCATCTTCCCGTGGGGCAAGGTCCAGATCCGCAGCTTGCCGCGATAGGAGCCGTCGCTCTGACGGACCCCAGCCGACCAGAGGGCGTAGACCGGCTTGGTCGTCTTGTACTCGTTGTCCGCCAGCTGCTGTTCGAGGGCTCGCCACTGGTCGTAGGTCGTCGGCAGCTCGATTCGCTCGCTCAGCGGTTCGACGCTCTTGTCTCGCAACGGCGGTTTGTCGAAGAGGCGACGATCGACGAGCCAGACGGTCTGGACGTCATCGGTCACGTCGAAGGTCTGGTCGCCCCCCGGTTGCCCGGGGACGTAGAAGACGGGGTGCTTGATCGTCAGCACGTTCGGCGTGATCGTCGCGCTCCAGGTCGCCGTCAGCGCGTCTTTGGCGTTCTCGGGGTTGAAGCCGAGGCCCGGATCGCCACTTCGCGTGATCCCCGTCAGGAACAGGCCGTGCCGATCGAGGGTGAAGGAACCGATCGTCGGCGGAGCGATCGGCTGCAGGACGAGGTTGACGCCGCTGATCGACGGGTTCTTCGGGTCGCTCGGCGAAACGGCCAGATAGGTCGGGTAGCTGCCGTGTTTCTCGGCGACGACGATCACCGACTGCGGATCGAGGTTGCTCGCGCTGAAGCTGCCATTGGTGCCGCTGAAAACCGTCTGGAGCAGATTTCCCGAGCGGCTGAGAATGCGGATCTCGGCGTTCGACACGGGCGTGGTCCCGCCTGCAAAGGTCACCGTCCCCGTCAGCGGCATCGCCCGGCTCACGATCACCGTCGTCTCGAGCGCCGCCTTCCCGCCACTGACGAACCCGAGGAAGCGATTCTCGTACGAGACGAGCTTCCAGTTCGGGTCCTCCACCGATTTGACGACGGCCCAGTTGTCCGTCGGCCAGGGAAACGGCGTCGGGGCGGTGGTCGTCGAGTCGAAGACTCCGCTCAACCCGCCGTGCTCGAAGCGCACGCTGAGCCCGTCGATCGCCAACCCCGCTTGGGTGTACGTCTTCAGCGTCACGCTACCGAGACCCGGGAATGGCGGCCGGTTCGACGTGCTCAACAGTGAACAGCCGCTATTTGCGGGGGCGTTGGTGCAGCTCGCCTCGTCACCGAGGACCGCGACGTAGGTGCCGGGACCGTTGGCGCTGAACTTGGCCCAGGTCTGGGTCGAGAGGGTCGCATCACGGTGACCCCACCAGACGTAGATGTCGTAGCTCCCGAGGAGCGCCGGGTCGTCTTCCAACTCGGGTTTGGGGGGCATCATGAAGAGCTTGTCGGTGAGCTCGGTGCCGTAGGTTGGGTCCTTGGGGACGATGATGATCGTCGTGATCTCCTCGTCCGGCGGGCCCCACTCCTGCAGGTTCTTGTTCCAGAGGTAGGCTTGGAGCTTGATCGTACCGATCGTCGATTTCTTGTAGCTTCCGGCGAGGGGTGTCGGCAGCACGTTGTGCGAGCCTGGGACCAGAGCGCTGGCGTCGAGGGGATGGTACGGCGGCAGCTCGCCAGGCTGCTCGTAGTCCGGCACGCTGAAGCTCACCGAGGCGGTGCTGAAATCGTAGCGCGGATGCGTCGCGCTCAGCGTGTAGCTCCCGGGCGCGAGGTCCTTGGCGCGGCAGTAGTACTTGCCGCTCGTCTCGTCCCGCACGGGAGCGAACGTCATCTGCGCACCATTGGAGGGTTTGAGCACACAGGTGCCGTTGATCCCGAGATCGGGCCAGCGGTAGACCGTCACCTCTTCGTTGAGGAAATAGTCGGGCGGAGAGTGAACGGCGATGACCTGGAGCGGATCCAGCGGATCGGGTCGCAGCTCGACCGAGACGTTGGCCTGGCGACGATGGACGTGCAGATCGAGGCGCGTCACCGAGAGCGAGTCGAAATGAATCCACGGCGCGTGCCGTTCGGGGAGCGACCAATCTTTGGTCCAGAAGACGGCGTAGGGCCAACCCGACGGCGTACCGTTCAGATCGGTGTCGTAGGCGACCCATTCGGTGGTCTTGGGCAGCTTGATGCCGTAGCGTCCGGGCCAGAGATCGATCTGGTAGCGTCCGTTGGCGTCGGTGGTCACGCTGACGCTCTTGCGCTCCGTCGGTAGTTGATTGACCGTCGCATTCTCGACGAATTGAATCTCGACATTCGCCAGCTCTTTCATCACCCGCGCCGACTTCCAGTCTTTGGCGAAGGGATCGGTCAGGCGATCGGCGCCGACGAGCTGTCCCTGGACTCGCGCGAGCTTGGGTTGGACTTCGACGAGCCAGAGCGCGGAGCTGTTGGCGTCGAGCTCGACCGTCGTGTTCTCACCGTAGAACGAGACGGAGAACGCCGTCGGCCCCTTGAAGTTCGGCGCGAAGCCGTTCTGATCGGGGAGCTTGTCCATCACCGAGGCGTGGGGCATCAGCTGCACCGAGTAGCGACCCGGTAGCAGTTTGTCGAAGATGGCGCTGACCTCGCCGTCCGGCGCCGCGGTCGCCACGATCTCACGCTGAATCCCCGCGCTCGACGAGTAGACCACGCCCTCGAGTCGTACGACGGCGCCGACCATCAAACTCTGGCGCGCGTAGGGCGATGCAAGCTCGACCTTGAGCGATGTCGGAGCGATCGCCAGCACGAGGGAGGTGGCTGGATAGCTCGTGCCGCTGATCGTCTTCGGATCGAGGATCGCCGACGTCGGCGCGTAGCCGAGCCGCTTGGCGACGACGCGATAGCGCAGCGGCGGGAGGATGTCGAAGGTCACCTCCCCGCTCGGGTTGGTCGTCTCGCTGATCGGCGGGATCACCGTGTCGTCACCATCCCAGTCCAGGGCGGTGATCTCGACCGTGACCCCCGCCAGGGGCGACGCGTCGAGCTGCTTCACGGGGTCATAGCCCGTGACCTTGACCGTCACGTTGTGGCTCGTCGGCTTGAGCAGCGCGAGCACCGCGTGTCCGCTGTCGAGATAGAGCGGCAGCTCGCTGGTCGGGGGCTCGCTCTGCGTCTGGTAGCCCGCACGGCTGACGGTCACGCGATACCAACCGGACTGCAGGCCGCGGGCGATCGTCGTGCCGTCGGTTCCCGTCACGCCGAGCGGCACCGAGCTGTCCGCGGGTGTGCTGGCGCTCGCGGGCTTGGATTTCCAGTACTCGAGGACGACGCCAGCCTGGGCCAGGGCGAGGTGGCTCTTGACACAGCTGACCTGCACCTGTAGGTCGAAGGGCGCGCTCAGCCCCGCTTTCAGCGTCAGCGTGATCAGCCGCCCGAGACGGCCTCCCGCGCTCACCTGCACGACCTCGCTGTAGCTCTGGTAGGCCGGATGGCTCACCTCGAGGGTGTAGCTTCCCGGAGTCAAACCGCTGAGCTCGAACTGGCCGAGGCTCTCGCTCGAGACGACGATCGCTGCCCCAGACGACGGCGTGAGGCTGACCCTCGCGCCGATCACGGGCCGCTTCTGTGCGGCGTCCTGAACGATTCCACTGATCTTCCCGTCGCCGGTCTGGGCTGCTGCGCTGAGGGGCAGCCAGATCCAGACGACGAGAGCGAGATGAATCACCCTGCGCATCGCGTCCCTCGTTCTCGATTTCGCGTTCAGGTCATATGATGGCAGATGAGCAGCCGATTGCAAGCCTCAGGCATCCGATTCGTTGAGGCTCTCTTCGAGACGCGCCTTGCGACTGCGCAAGCGCATGTTCACCAGCTCGACAAAGAGAGAGAAGGCCATCGCGAAGTAGATATAGGCCTTCGAAATGTGCTGGTCGAAGCCTTCGGCCATCAAGAGCACTCCGATCAGCACCAGGAACGCCAAAGCGAGGACGCGAATGCTCGCGTGTCGCTGAACGAAGTCGCCGATCGGCTTGGCGCCCCACATCATCACGCCGACAGCGATCACCATCGCGGCAACCATGATCGAGATCTGCTTCACCATGCCGACCGCGGTGATCACCGAGTCGAGGGAGAAGACGATATCGAGCAGGATGATCTGGACCAGGATCGCCGCCGAGTTGATCTTGACGCCCTCTTTGAGCTTCAGCTCTCCCGGCTGATCCATCGAGGTCGCCTGATGCTCGGCGGGTCGCTCGACGTTCTCGTAGATCTCGTGCGTCGCCTTGCCCAACAAGAACAGGCCGCCACCGATCAGGATCAGATCCTTGCCCGAGATGGAGTTGCCGACGATCGCGAAGAGCTCGCTCTCGAGGCTCATCACCCAGCTGATGCTGAAGAGCAGGCCGAGCCGCGAGAACAGCGCCAGAGCGAGCCCCGTCCGACGAATCACCTCACGACGCTCCTTCGGCACGCGGCCGACGAGGATCGAGATGAAGATGATGTTGTCGATGCCGAGAACGATTTCCAGGGACGTCAGCGTCAAGAGGCTGACGTAGGTTTCGGGGCGCAAAAGGAGTTCCACGGACAGCTCCAGTGTCGAAAAGCTTGGCGGCAAGAGTACCCGAATCGCGCTGCGACGTCACGAACGGAATTTGCGGTTGCCGACATCCCATCGAGTTGCTAAGAAGACACGATACGCGAGGAGGTACGCGACATGGCCACAACCGTAGGGATCGTGGGCGCCGAGGAGCTCGGCGTCGATCTGGCGCATCTTTGTGCATCGAACGTCCAGCGCGAGGGGGGCCGTGTACTGCTCTTCTCCGCCTCGGAGAGCGAGGCGACGCGCGCCCGCGCCCGCCTCGAAGAGCACATCGAGGGCATGCAGGCAAAAAAGCGCCTCTCGGACGCGGCGATCGACGCCCATCGTCGGGCAGTGACGATCGTGAGCGAGCACGCCCAGCTGGCGCCCGCATCGCTGATCTTCGACACCTCGAGCGCGACGGTCGAGGACCTGCGTTACGTCGACAGCCTGCAGCGCGTGGAAGCGGTGGTCGATCCCGAGACTCCGATCGCATTCTTCTCACGGGGCTTGACCCAGCGGGAGCTCGGTCGCCACGCCGCGCACCCCGAGCGCTGCTTCGTCGTTCGTCTGCGGCCCCCCGTGATGAAGAGCCCCGCGGCCGAAGTGATCGTCGGCGCCAACCCCGAAGCGAATCAGCGCTTCCTACATCAGTTCGACGCCCTCGGCAAGGTTGCGGTGTTGGTCGCTGACGGCCCCTGCTCCGTCGCCGACGAG
Organism: Myxococcales bacterium; assembly: GCA_020430585.1. Taxonomy (GTDB): domain Bacteria; phylum Myxococcota_A; class UBA9042; order JAGQJP01; family JAGQJP01; genus JAGQJP01. The sequence continues at coordinate 10,932 of JAGQJP010000660.1, forward strand.
CTGCGGGCGGTCTATGTCGCCGAGGCGGCGCGCGTCGTCGAAGAGGGTCTCGCCTCAGCGGACGCCGTGGACGGGATCGCCCACGACCTCTTCGGCGATGGCGGTCCGCTGCGGTTGCTGCGCGACGGGCCGACGACAGAACAGATTCGAAACGATCTCGACCGCTTGCACAAGCTTCACGGCTCAGCCTGGTTCATCGCGCCCTCGCACCTCGACCCGCGTGCCGCCAATACGGGCACGGCGCCCGAGAGACTCTCGACGGCGATCGCCGGGCGTGTCGCCTCGCGCTTGCAGGCCGCCCTCCTCGGGCGCGCCCTGGCGCTGATCGATCGTCGCGTCTGCAACGCCAGCGACGTCGACTGGCTCAGCCGCTCGGCGCTCGGGATGCCCGAGGGGCTGATCGCGCTGGCGCAACGCATCGGGGCGGCCGGGCTCCTTGGGCGCTGCTGGGCCTATGCCGAGCGACACCAGGGGTTCGACGTCGCCGCCGCCTTGCGCCGCGGTAAGCTGCCGATCGTCTTTCGCGACCTGACCCTGCGTCGCGACGATGATGGGATCGCCGTCGTCACCGTGCGCCGACCCGAGGTGCTCAACGCGTTGCGCGGCGGCACCGTCGAAGAGTTGAAGACCTGCCTCGCCGAGCTCGACGCCGACCCCGACGTGATCGGCGTCGTCCTCACGGGCTCTCGCGGTGCCTTGGCGGGAGCCGACATCAAAGAGCTGGCGACCCTCGCTACGCCCGCCGAGACCGCGCATCGAGCGCGCCTCGGCCAGGCGCTGACGCTTCAGATCGAGCGGATGTCGAAACCCGTCGTCGCCGCCCTCAACGGACCCGTCCTCGGCGGTGGCTCCGAGCTCTCGATGGGCTGCTGGGCGCGCACTGTCGGACCGCGGCTGATGGCGGGCCAACCCGAAGTGCACCTCGGGCTGATCCCCGGGTATGGTGGCACGCAGCGGCTTCCGCGGTTGGTTCCCTTCCAACAAGCGTGGGAGATGTTGCGCACCGGCGAGCCGATGGGCGCGCAGCGGGCCGTCGAGAGCGGCTGGGCGAGCGGCCCCGTGACCGAAGACCCGGTCGCGTATGCTCGCGAGCTGATCCACCGTCACCGCAACGGCACCGAGCGTTTGGCGCCGCTCAATCCCGCCCCCGTCGAGGTGCCCAACGAGCTGGCCGAGGTCGAGATCGGCCATCACAGCCGCGCGATCGACGCGATCTTGGTCGATGTGGTCCGCGAGGGCTTGCGCTCGCCCTTGACCGAGGGGCTCGAGATCGAGGCCCAGGGATTCGGGCGTTGCCACACGACCGCGGACATGGCGATCGGGTTGCGAAACTTCGTCGAAAACGGACCGCGGGTGCGCGCCGAGTTCCTCCATCGCTGAGGAGCCGGCGGCGGCGAGGGGTAGAGAGACGATGGGCGAGCGGAGCACACCCGACGACGAGACGCGCGGCGAGGGAACCACTGACGACGACGAGACGCGCGGCGATCGTCGGAGCGCCGGCCCGGAAACGATCGGCGCCGCGCTCGAGGCCGACGAGACCCTCGATCTCCGGGGCGTCGAGTGCCCCTATACCTTCGTCCACGCCAAGCTCTGCCTCGAAGAGATGGAGCCCGGAGAGACGCTCTGTATCGTGATCGACCATCCGCCGGCGCGCAAATCGTTACCCGCCTCGCTGGCGTATGAGGGACATCTGGTTCTCGGTGAGGTGTCGCGCGAATCCGGCGGCTGGGAGATCTGGGTGCGCTGCGTCGAGACGGTGTGAGACAGAAAATGTGCGAAACGCGATCGGGCGGACGAAACGCCAGACGTAGAGCGTCACATCACCTTGGCATACCGGCGGGGATCTTTCTTCAGCTCGCGCAGGTGGCTCTCTTGCTCGATCGAGCGCCGAAGCGCCCGCAGCTGCCGATCGGTCATGTTCAACAGGGGTTGCAGCGGCGCCGGATTGCGCCACTCTTCGGTATAACGAAAGCCCTTGGTTTTGTAGTCGTACTCGAGGGGCGCGCCACACTTGTTCAGCTCGCGCAGATAGCGGTGGATCGTGCGCCTCGACTTACCCAGCGTGTCCGCGAGCATCCCGACGTTCCACTTTCCGGGCTCGTTCTCGATCAGATTGTGGATATATAGCGTCGAAAGCCAGCTTTCGAAGGTCAACATCGAACTCGCTCCTTTGATGCGAATGATTGGCTCGTCAATCCTGTTATATCCTGGGCGACGCAAGGTGGGAAGCATTTTTTCAAAATTCCATCAAAATTCGGCGAATAGCGTTCATCACCATCCGAAGGCTTGCGCACGGAGCGACTTCGCCCGTACCATGGTCAGAATGGTGCCACTTTTCCGCCAACTATCGGTTATCGGCCTGCTGACGCTCGTGGGTCCGTCGACCTTTGCCATCCCGCTGCAGATCCTCTCGCGTAGCCGACTGTCGCTGCAACTGATCAAGCAGCTCGACGAGCGCTATCTCGAGCTCGATCTGAAGGACGATCGCGGGCGAGGCTTGTCCGATCGGAGCATTCGCATTCGAATCGGGACGCTCGGCGCCCTCGTGCGGAAGACGACGAGCGACGGCTCCCTACGTGTCGCCGAATCCCAGCTCCGGGAAGGTGGAATCGCCCTCGAGCGACGCGAGTACCGAGTCACGGTGACCTTCGACGGCGATCCCGACAACAGCCCCGCGGAGGCTACGAAGACGCTGAATTTTGGGCAGGAGGCG
>JAGQJP010000661.1 GCA_020430585.1 Myxococcales bacterium
CCCTGCCGCGACCGTGGCCGACCCTGCCGCGACCGTGGCCGACCCTGCCGCGACCGTGGCCGACCCTGCCGCGACCGCGGCCGCCGCAACCAAACCGAGCGGGGCCGACTCGTCTGCTGTCGGCGATCCGCTCGGTCTGTTGCCCAACGAGACACGCGAGTACTTCAGCGACAAAGCCGAGGTGGAGGGCTTCTTCGAGAAGCTCTCCGACTGGCTGCGCACCCTCGGCGAAAGCGTCGACGTGCGCGAGTTCGTCGATCGCCTCAAGGAGCTGGAGGAGCCAGCGCGCAAGCTCCTCGACGAAGCGGGCGACCTGGGTAAGACCTATTTCGGTCTCGACCACCTCGAACGCGCCTACCGCGGCGTCGACGCCGAAGGGAAGTCCCTCGATTGGTTTCAGCGCACCCTCAACGGAATGGAGGGCATCGTCGACCTGCTCTCGAGCCTTCCCCTCCCGGTGCTGCAAGCGATCCCCCCGGGACGGCTGGCCAAGCTCCTGCTCTTCTTTCAGCAATCCCATCGCGTCAACAGCGTCAAGACGATGGTCAAGGTCGTCCGGACCGTGAACGAAGCGTGGCGCGGGGCGACCCGTCGACCGAGCGACGTGACGCGACGAGACGCCGAGCGGGAAGATGGCGGCGAGAACGACGCGACGTCCGCCGACCGTGGCCCAGCGCCCCGCAGCGACGACCACAACGACACGACATCCGCCGATCGCAACCCCGCGAGCGAGGGCGCAGACCGCAAGGACGTGAAATCCGCCGATCGCGACCCCGCGAGCAAAGGCGACGACCGCGACAAGGAGCATCTATGATCGAGCAAACACGCGCGTTCGGGGCGTCCCGCAACGCGCCGACGGACACCTCGGTGTGGCGCCTCGAGCTCATGGTTCGCTGCGCGCTGCTCCTCTTGTTCGCTCTCGCCCTGGCGGCCTGCGGCAGCTCGTCCAAGACGGGCACGGTCGACAACGACGCCGTCGCCGATCAGATCCAGCCCGAAAGCGACACGGCCGTCAACGACGTCGGCTCCGATGGCTTCACCGTTGTCGTCGACTTCGTCACGCCACCGGATCTCGGCGAAGACGCAACACCCGATGGCCTCGGCGAAGACGTGGTGCCCTGGAATCCGAGCGATGGAGCGATGGTCTACTTCAGCTTCCAGAGCTTCACCAGCGAGACCTTCTTCGACTACCCCTGGCCCGAATCGCGGCGCTACGACGACGACGGAACGATCGCCCTCGCGGGCTTTCCCAATCCGGTCGGCGGCGACACCTGTACCTTTCCGAGCACCGATGACCCGACGATCAAGTTGCTGATCAACGCGATTCGCCCCTACGACTTTCGCCAGTATATCATCGACGTCGCCGACCGTACGCTGCGGGACTTCGCGCCGAACGCCGCGGCGTATCTGCGCTTCAGCGGGCCGATCGATACCGCCCGCCTGCCGACGCCGAGCGATTCGATGCAGAGCGGTGCCCATCTGTTCCTGATCAACGTCGAAGAGAGCTCGCCCCGCCGCGGACAGCGGCTGCCGATCTCGACGCGCTTCTTCACGACCTCGCGTTACCTGCCGACCTACACCCTGGCGACGATGCCCTTTCCCGGGTTTCCGATGGCGCCCAACGAGCACCACGCCCTCGTCGTATTGCGCTCGCTGCAGGACAAGGCGGGGGTCGATCTGAAGCTGAGCCCCGAATTCGAGAAGCTGAAGGACGGTACGGGCGACGACGCCGCGCAGAACGCCCTCTACGGCTCGGTCTTCACCTACCTCGAGACTCTCGGCGTACCGCGCGCCCAGATCGCGGCGATGACGGTCTTCCGGGTCGGTGACCCGGTCCAGCCACTACGCGACGTCGTCGAGAAGGTGCTGCAACTGCCGGCGACGACGGGTGCGGTGGTGGTCGAGAAGGCCGCCTTCGAGAAGGACTACTACAGCCTGACGGGAACGCTGAGTATCCCCAACTACCAGCGGGGTGTGCAGCCGATCTTGCCCCACGTGAACATCTCGAAGCTTCGCATCGAGTTCGATCCCGACGATCACTCGGGCGAGCTCTTGCCTCCCGACGACCTCGACCTCTCGGAGACGCCGGATCCGCAGAAACCGCGCCTCGAGACGGTGCATTTCCGCCTGACCGTGCCGGTCAGCGCGATCAACGACGCCAAGGTCGCGGGCGACAAGAAGACGCTGCCCTTGCCGCTCGTGATCTACGGTCACGGGACGGGCGGCGACCGTTCGACCTTCGTCAACAACGGCACCGCCACCGAGCTGGCCTCCCTCGGGATCGCCGTGCTCTCGATCGACGCCGTCGCCCATGGCGAGCGGATCGATCCCGAGAACATGCAGGCGGACCTGAAGTCGCTGCTCAAGCAGCTCGGCCAGTTCGACTACATGTCGGGGCTGTTGACCGGCGGGATGTTCTTCTACAACTTCGCCAGCGCCTATGCGGGAGACGGCAATGTGCAGCAGTCGGCTCTCGACTACATCTGGCTCGCCTCGCTCTTCACGCGCTCGGAGCTGTCGGCGCCGACCGACACGCCCGTGACCGTCGTCTTCGACCCGGCCAAGACCTACTACATGGGCCACTCCCAGGGTGCGACGACGGGCCCGCTGACGGTGCTCTCGCCGGACATCAAGGCGAACTTCTTCTCCGCGGGTGGCGGGCACCTGATCATGACAGCGCTGACCAAGGGTGATGCCGAGCTGTTGACGATCAAGGAGGTCGTGGCCTACGGCGTCTGCGATCCCCAACTCGACGAGCACCATCCGATGCTGACGATGCTACAGGCGGTCGGCGAGCCGTCGGACCCGCTGAACTACGCGCCCTACTTCGCCAAATGGCCACACGATGCGGGCTTCCGCCACATCTACCTCACCGAGGGGACGAAAGATACCGCCGTCACGCCCCCGGCCAACGAGGCCCTGAGCACCGCCGCGGGATTGCAGCTCGTCGGCACCGAGCTGAAGTCCGTCATCGGCCAGCAGCTGTTGGGGATCACGCCGTCCCAAGTCGCCCTGAAAGGAAATCTGCAACAGGGTACGATCACCGCTGGCTTCCGCCAGTTCACCTGTGGCGGGAATTGTGGCGAGGACCACTTCGTCGCCTTCTACGTCCCCGAGGCGATGAGCTCGTGGCACGACTTCTTCGCCTCGCTGCTCAGCGACGGCATTCCGACGATCCCCGCCACTCCGTAGCGTTCCGCCGGACCTCGAGACCGCGATCGGGAGCGATTCAGCCCCGCGAGGCGACGAGGGCGCGATGATCGGCGAGGGCGCAGCGGTCTTCCACGACGTCGATCCCCGCTGCGATCAACGCCTCTTTCACCGCGGCGTGGCGAATCCCGAGCTGCAGCCAGACGAGCTTGGGCGGAGGACGCATCGCGAGGAAATCGGCGAGGTGCTCGGACAACGCCTCGGGGCGGCGAAAGACATCGACGATGTCCACCGCCTCGGTGATCTCCTTTAGGGTCGAAACCACCGTCTCGTTCCAGAGCGTCTGCCCGGCGAACTGCGGGTTGACGGGAAGAATGCGGTAGCCGTGGTGAAACAGATAGTCCGGGACGTAGAACGCCGCACGGTAGGGTTCGACATGGGCGCCCAACACGGCGACCACACGCGCCGAACGCAGGCGTTCGGCGACCTCGAAGGGTTGATCGATCTGCGGCACAGCGACCTCCAACGGTTCGTTCGTCTATCCTACCCCCTGGGCGATCCGAGAGCAATCGGCTGGTGCGCAAACGCGCGCTCCAGCGGGGCGCGGGAATCGCTACGGGTTTGACAACGTTCAAGAATCGCGATACGTCATCAATACGCGACGCCAGGAGCTGCGATGTTTCGTATTTTCGGAATCCCGGTCACCGTGCGGCCGATGTTCCTCTTCGTCACGCTCTTTCTGGGAGCGTCGTCGTCCACCGATCCGATCAACATCGGGATCTGGTTCGTCGTCGTCTTCATCTCGATTCTGATCCACGAGCTGGGCCACGCCTTGACGGGCCGGGCGATGGGACTCGAACCGCAGATTCTGCTACACGGGTTCGGCGGTCTGGCGATCTTCTCCAACCCGCGCGACGTCGACGTCAGCATCCCGCGCAGCGTCGCCATCACGCTCGCGGGGCCCTTCGCCGGCTTCGCCTTCGGTGCGCTGGTCTATCTAGCGGTTTACGCTGGGCTCGCGCGCCTCGACACGCCGTATCTGGTAACGGCGATCAGCTACCTTTTGTGGGTCAACATCGGCTGGGGTCTCGTCAATCTGCTGCCGATCATGCCCCTCGATGGCGGTCAAGTCGTCGCCGCCGTCCTGCGACGCGTGCCGCGCGGTCAACTGATCAGCTACGTCGTCTCGGCGGC
>JAGQJP010000662.1 GCA_020430585.1 Myxococcales bacterium
GAGGCGCCCAGCGAGGACGGCGACAAGAGCGAAGATGCCGATCTCGGCGACGATCTGCACGCCGATCGAGAGGCCGATCCGCAGCGCCTTGAGCACCTCGCTCTGGGTCACGGGCCGGCGGATCGGGTTCTGCCGCGCGAAGGGGCGCAGCGCGGCGAAGAGCCCGAGGGCCATCAGAATCGTCGAGAGCGACGTCGAGATACCGGCGCCGAAGCCTCCGAGGACGGGAAGCCCGATGCCAGGTAGCCCGACGCCTTCGAGGGCGCGATCGCCGAAGATCAACAAGGCGTTGCCGACGACGTTCAACAGGTTCGCGGCGACGACGATCAGCAGCACGGGCCGCACGCGGTGGTGGCCCTGGAGATAGCTGCGGGCGCTCAGAAAATAGAGAAACGCGGGCACCGAGGCAAGGCGTCCCCAGCTATAGCTCACGACCTTGTCGGTGAGCCCCTGGGCGACGCCGAACAGCGGTAGGCCGTATGCGGCGAGCATCACCAGCGCCATCATCGGCAGCGAGACGACGAGGTTCGAGCGCGCGATCACCCGCCACCAATGCCAGGCCCCCTCCTCTTCTCTGGCGCCGACCGCCTGGGAGGCGAGGGGTTCGAGGGCGAAGGCGATCCCCATCCCGAAGCCCTGCACGCTGTGGGCGATCGCGTTTCCAATCGCGACGCCCGCCAGCTCGTCGACGGAGAAGCGCCCGAGAAAGGCGACGTCCACGACCCCCATCGCCATCATCAACAGCTGTGCCAATCCGAGGGGAACGGCCAAACGCGCCGTCGCCCAGAGCTCCTTCCACATCGCGATTCCTAGCCCGATTTCGCTCTTCGCTTGGTATGCGAGATCGGGTACGATGTAAAGCACAGACTGGAAACCCGAACCTGCAACGACAGATAGCCGAGTGAGCCGATGGCGAGGCCAGCCACCGATCGCCTGTTCGCTGGTACCGACCGCTTTCGTGTGATCGCGCGGCTCGGCGACGGGGGATACGGCGTCGTCTACAAAGTCTTCGACCGCCAACGCGGCGAAGAGGTGGCGCTCAAGATCCTCTGGCGCGTCAACCCGAAGTCTCTCTATCGCTTCAAGCGCGAATTCCGCTCCCTCGCCGAAGTTCGACACCCGAACCTGGTGCGCCTCAACGAGTTGGTCGTCGAGAGCAACCAGTGGTTCTTCACAATGGAGCTGGTCGAAGGCGCGAGCTTCGTCGAGTACGTTCGCGGTGGCGCGCGCGGCGATGATAGCGAGCGCGGCGAGGATGGCGCGCCTGCGGAGAATCCCGACGCCCCGACCCACGACTTCGCCCAAGATGGTCCAGCCTTGGCCTCGGAGTCGCGGAGCGCGCCCGCTTCGCCGATCCGCGACTACGAACGGTTGCGACGCGCCTTGAGCCAGCTCGTCGACGGCCTCTACCACCTACACCAGTCCGGGAAGCTGCACCGCGACATCAAGCCGACCAATGTTCGCGTGACGCCGACGGGGCGCGTGGTGATCCTCGACTTCGGCCTGGTCACCGAGAGCGAGCCGTCACCGCTGCAGAGCTTCGAGCTCGTCGGATCGCCGTCCTACATGTCTCCCGAGCAGGGACGCGACCAGACGCTGACCGAGGCGAGCGATTGGTACAACGTCGGCGTGATGCTCTTCGAGTCCCTCACCGGGCGCCTGCCCTTCGTCGGACACTTCGCCGACGTGCTCGTGCAAAAACATGAACGCGCGGCCCCAGAGCCGAGATCGTTGGTCGAGGGGATTCCCGACGATCTCAACCGCCTCTGTGTGGGCCTGCTCGATCGCGACCCGGGAGCCCGTCCGAGCGGCGAAGAGCTCGTCGAGACGTTCTGTCCAGAGCGATCCGCCGAGCGCGCCAAGCGCGCGACGACGACCCAATCGAGGGTCGGCTTCGTCGGTCGCTCGGCACACCGCGAGGCGTTGTATCACGCGCTCGAGAGCACGCGACGCGAGCTGCACCCCGTCTCCGTGCTGATCCGCGGCCATGAGGGGATGGGAAAGACCGCGCTGGTCCAGACGTTCCTGCGCGAAGTGCGCCAGTTGGCGCCCCTGCCGGTCGTGTTGGCGGGGAAGTGCTACGCGCAAGAGTCGGTGCCGTACAAGGCGTTGGACGTGATCGTCGACGAGCTCAGCCGCTACCTCTTGAGCCTGCCCAGCGTTCAGACCGCGGTGCTGATGCCGCGGGACATCCTCGCGCTCGCCGAGCTCTTTCCCGTGCTGCGTCGCGTCGAGGTGGTCGATCAGGCCTCGGGCCCGCACGTCCTCGACCCGCGTGAGTCTCGCAAGCGGGCCTTCGGCGCCCTCAAAGAGCTGCTCGCGCGAATCGCCGACCGGCAGCCCCTCGTGCTCTTCATCGACGACTTGCAGTGGGGCGACTCGGACAGCATCCGGCTGCTGAGCGAGCTGATTCGACCGCCCGATCCGCCCGCATTCCTCCTGTTGCTCTGCCATCGCGACGGCTCGGATCTCGATGGCTCACTGGTCCAGGAGCTCTTCGCGACACCGTCGGCTGGCGCCGAAGGGATCGACCTGCGGGAGGTTCCCCTCGGCCCCCTCGCGACGGACGAAGCGCGCGAGCTCCTCGGCGCGCTGATGGCTGGTGGAGCTGCCGAGCCGCAGGCGATCGAATCGGTGATCGCCCAGGCCGGCGGAAACCCGGCGTACCTGCGGGAACTGGCGCTGCACATCGGCGAGCTGCCCGAAACGATCAAGACCGGCGCCGAAGAGCCGACCGACCTGCTGCTTCAATCGCTGGTGGAGCGCCGCATCCTGCGCTTGCCGCGGTCGGCGCGCTTGATGCTCGCCGTCGTCGCCCTCTCCAGTCGTCCATTGGCCCGTCGAACCGCGCAGAAGGCCGCGCGCATTCCCTTCGACATCCTGGAGCCACTCGATCATCTCCAGCTCAATCACTTGGTGCGGATCCAAGCCTCGCTGACGACGGAAGACGAGGAGACGATCGAGCTCGTTCACGAGCGCATTCGCTCGCTCGCTCTCGCGGGATTGGACGAGCTCGACCTGAACCTGATCCAGGGGAACCTCGCCGCCGCCCTCGAGGAGGATTCCGACTCCGATCCCGAGCTGATCGCCAATCTCTGCCTGGCGGTCGGCCAGACCTCCAAGGCCGCCAGGTACATGGCGCTCGCGGGTCAGCGCGCCGCGCGCCAACTCGCGTTTCACAACGCCGCGCGCCTTTTGCGTCGAGCGCTGAAGCTCGATCCGCTGATCGACGACACCCAGACCCTGACGATCGGCCTCGCCGACGCTCTCTCGATGCTCGGTCATGGCGTCGACGCGGCCCAGATGTACCTGCGCGCCTCGAAACAGGTCGAAGAGCGCACCGCGCTTGGTTTGCGGCGTCGTGCCTGCGAGCAGTTCCTCCGCAATGGGCACATCGCCGAGGGCGTCGAGCTGGTCAAGGGTCTGCTCTCCGCCGTCGACCTGCGCTACCCCGAGCAGCCGCGACAGGCGGCGCTCTCTCTCGTCTGGCATCGCGCGATGTTGAAGCTCTTCGGGATACGGCCTCGCTTTCGCCCGCGCGAGGAGATCCCGCGGCGGCTATTGGACCGGATCGAGGTCAGCTGGGTCGTCGCCAACGGGCTCTCGATCGTCGACGTCGTGCGGGGCGCCCACTTCCAGACGCGGAATCTGATCGATTCGCTCCGCGCGGGGGACCGCTGGTCGATCGCTCGCGCTCTCGCGGTGGAGTCGAGCTTCCGCTCGACCGACGGCCCGGCGTCGCGGGAGGATGCAGACGATCTGCTCGCGCGAGCACAATCGGTCGCCAAGGACCTGGACGATCCCTACATCGACGGTCACATCGCCCTTTCGGGGGCGTTGATCGCGTACCTTTGTGGCGATTTCCGTGAGGCCTACAAGCGCTTCCAGCGTGCCGAGACGGTCTTCCGCGAGCAGTGCAGCGGTGTGACCTGGGAGCTGATGAGCGCGCGCCTGTTCATCATCGGCGCGCTGATGTACCTCGGAGAGCTCGGCGAGGTGCGGCGCCTCTTGCCGGGCTACATGCGCGAAGCGCGGGAGCGCGGCGATCTCTATGGCTTGACGACGCTGCGCGCCTTCTTCCAGAGCCAGATCTTGATCGCCGACGGGAACGTCGAAGGGGCCCGCCGCGAAGTGCAAGAGGCGTCGAAGTCCTGGTCCCCCGAGGGCTACCACGTCCAACACTACTACGTCACGATCGGTGCGTGCCACGTCGAGCTCTACGGCGGCAATCCCGAGCGCGCCCTCGACCGAATCGAGCGAGACTTGACGGCGATGGCCCGCGCGCGCCTCGATCGCGTGCAGATGATCCTCGCCCAGGCGCTCTACGTCCGCGCCCGCGCCTCGATCGCCCAGAATCGGATCAACGGTGATCGCTCGCTCTTGCAGCGGGCCGTTCGCGACGCCCAGCGCCTCGAGCGCGAACGAACGCCCTGGATCGAGGGGATCGCCCTGCTGATCCGGGCCGGCGTCGCCCAGATCGACGGCCGAATCGAGCGCGCCACGATCCACCTCTCGTCGGCGGAGCGCCTCTTCGACCAGTTGCATCTCGCGCTCCACTCCGCCGTCGCCCGGCGCCGCCGCGGCGAGCTGATCGGCGGCGATCACGGGCGCAAGCTGATCGACGAGGCCGACGCCTGGATGGCGACCCAGGGAATCCGAGAGCCGGCGAAGATGACGGCGACGTTCATCGCCCCGATAGATTCGACGTGATGAAACCACGCGGGAGGATCGACTCGATGTGCCGCAATATCAAAACCCTCTTCAACTTCGATCCGCCGGCGACGCCCGAAGAGGTGCGCGCCGCGTCGCTACAGTTCGTCCGCAAGTTGAGCGGCTTCACCCGCCCCTCGAGCGCCAATGAGGCGGCCTTCGAGCTCGCCGTCGAGCGCGTCACCGAGGCCGCTAGCGAGCTGCTCGCCTCCCTCGTCACGAAAGCACCACCGCGGGATCGGGAGATTGTCGCCGCCCGCGCCCGAGAGCGCAACGCGTTCCGTTTCGGTCGCGACTGATCGGGCGCGGCGTCGGGCGCGGCGCACCGGCGAATGGATGGCAGCGGAGCTCAGCGATCCGCGCGGCCGATCCGATTTCGTGTGGCGCTCGGCGTGCCGAGGTGCGGCTGTAGCGCCTCGTCGAAGACACGCAGGAGGGTGTCGAGATCGCTCTCCTGCGCGCCCTCGAAACGCAGCGTGAGCGCGGGCTGTGTGTTCGACGCGCGGATCAGGCCCCAACCATCGGGAAACTCGATGCGCCAACCATCGATCGTCACGGTCGGCACCTCGGGGAAGCGTTGCGACAACGTCTGCCCGACCGATTCGACGACGCGCCACTTCTCGGCGTCGTCGCAGGGGATGCGCAGCTCTCGCGTGGGAATTCCCGCGGGTAGCTCGGCCCGTAGCTGCGAAAGGGGACGCTCCTCGTCGGCGAGCCAGGCGATGAAGCGCGCGGCAGCGTAGGTCGCATCGTCGAAGCCGAAGTAGTGGTCGGCGAAGAAGAGATGACCCGAGAGCTCGCCGCCGATCTCGGCGCCAGTCTCGCGCATCCGTCGCCGTACGTGGCCGCGTCCGACGGCGACCATCTCGAGGCGACCACCGCTGTCGACGACCGTCTTCACCAGACGGCGCGAGGCTTTGACCTCGGTGACGATCGGCGCCCCGGGGTGGCGGGCGAGGTACGGCCCCGCCAGAAGCGCCAGCACCTCATCGGCGAAGACGTAGCGGCCCTGCTCGTCGAGCACCCCCAGGCGGTCTCCGTCCGTGTCGAAGGCGACGCCGAGATCGGCGCCGTGTCGACGCACCGACTCGGCGAGCTGCGCCAGGTTGCGCGGATCGGCGGGGTCGGGGTGGTGATGGGGAAAGCGCCCGTCGGGCTCGCAGAAGAGCGGGACCACCTCGGCCCCGATCGCGCGCAGGGCCGAGACGGCGAGCGGGCCGGCCGAGCCGCTTCCCCCATCGACGACGACCGAGAGCGCCCGAGACGATGCCGCCACGAGCCCCGATCTCTCGTCACTGC
>JAGQJP010000663.1 GCA_020430585.1 Myxococcales bacterium
AGACGCGCCTGGGTCACACGCAGCAGTTTCTTCGCGAGCACCGCGCCTACCTCGACCGCTTGGCGCGGGACAACGTCCTGCACATCTTCGGCTTCTCGGACAAGCTCCGTCCGCTGACGCTCTACGCACCGCAGAACGATCTTCACGGAACGGGAACGAACACCGACTTTCGCGCGACCTTCGACCAATTGGTCCAGCGTTTCCAGGGGCGCGACCTCGGCGGCGTGATCGTGATCTCCGACGGGATCGACACCCGCAGCTTCAAAAAACGCGGACGTCGCGATCAGTTCAGCTTCGAAGAGTACCGCCAGTTCACGCGTCTGGCGGCGCCGATTCACACCTTCGGCTTCGTGCTCGACCGCAACGTCAAAGACGTCAACGTCGCCAACGTGCGCTACAACGATTTCGCGTTCATTCACAACAAGCTGACGATCGACGCGACGATCGAGGTGATCGGCGTCCCCGCAGGTTCGATCGAGCTCAAGCTGAGTGAGCGCGGGCGCCTGATCCGCAAGCGCTCGTTGCGCATCGACGGCAAGACCGAGCGCTACCAGGTGAGCTTCGATTGGGTGCCGCGCAAGATCGGCACGCACATCTTCGCCCTCGAGGCCGAGCGCCTCCCCGGCGAGGTCTATCACGGCAACAACACGAAGCGCTTCGTGATCAAAGTGCTGCGCGACAAGATCCGGGTGCTGCAGATCGCCGGGCGACCGACCTGGGACGTGCGTTTCATGCGCTCGTTCCTCAAAGAGAACCCAAACGTCGACCTGATCTCGTTCTTCATCATGGTCAACCCGCTCTCGGTCTACCGCCTCTCGACCTTCGACACCTCGTTGATCCCATTTCCCGCACAGGAGCTCTTCGTCGAGCAGCTCGGTAGCTTCGATCTGGTGATTTTTCAAGACTTCAACTACGGCCCCTTCAATACGCGGCTGCATCTGCACCGCATTCGGGACTACGTGCTCAAGGGCGGGGCGTTCCTGATGATCGGCGGTGAGCGCGCCTTCAGCGCGGGGGACTACCACGGAACGGAGATCACCGATATTCTCCCGATCGAGATCCAGCCCCGCTACCACCGCGTGCCCCCAACCGACGAGCGCGACTTCCGACCGCGCCTGACACGCGACGGCCGAACGCACCCGATCACGCGGCTCGCCTTCGATGCAAAAGAGAATGCCGAGATCTGGCGGCGAGCCCCCGAGCTCGAGGGGTTGAACACCTCTCTCGGGCTACAAAGCGGGGCACTGAGCCTGCTGTCGCACCCGAAGCTGCGCTTCAACGGGCATCGAATGCCCGTCGCCGCGCTGCGAGAGGTGAAGAAGGGGCGCACGATGGTCTTCATGACCGACTCGAGCTGGTTCTGGAAGCTCCCCTTCGCCGCGCAGAAGGGGGGCAGTGGGACGCTCTACGACCGCTTCTGGACCAACGCCGTCAAGTGGTTGATCCGCGACGAGAGCCTCAGCCTGTTGCGGCTCACGCTCTCGGCAGCGGCTTTGAAGCTCTCGGACGCGGTGACGATCGGCGTGCGGCTCTTCAACCCCAACTACTCGCCAGCCAAGGCCCAGGCGATCGAGATCGAGATCTTGCGCTGGGAGGACGATGCGGGCAGTGAGAAGAAGGTGGTTCAGCGCATCGACGGGAAGACCGACGATCGCGGCTCCTGGTCGCAGGCGATGACGCCCAAAGAGGCGGGAATCTACGAGATCATGGTGAGGGCGACGCGAAACGGCCGAACCGAAACGGCGAGCGCCACATTTCTGGTCTCGGCGCGGAACGCCGAGTACGATCGGGTGATCGCCGACGCGGAGTTCCTGCGACTGATCTCGAAGGGCACCGCCGGCTCGTTCAACGACATCCTCGGCCCGCTGCCACCGCTCTGGTTCAAGAAGCCACGGATCGAGCAGCTCGCCTCGCGCGAGACCTTCGAGCTCTGGAACCTCCCGATCGTCTTCTTCACCTTGATCCTGCTCTTGGCTGGCGAGTGGTTGTTGCGACGGAGGCTCGGCTACCCGTGAAGCTCGCGAATCGAATCCTGCAGATTCCCGAAGCCCCTGGGGTGTATCTGATGAAGGACCGCCACGGCGAGGTGGTCTATATCGGCAAAGCCGCGAACCTTCGAGCGCGGCTGCGCAGCTACCTCGGCGGTGGCGACGGCCGTGAGTTCACGCGCCACATCGATCGCTTCCTCGACGATGTCGAGACGCTGATCACGGCCAACGAGAAGGAAGCGCTGCTCCTCGAGAACCAGCTGATCAAGACGCATCAGCCGCGCTTCAACATTCGGCTAAAGGACGACAAGAACTTCCTCAAGCTTCGCATCTCGCACAGCCACCCCTATCCGCGGGTCGAACCGGTCCGCCGCGTGAAGAAGGACGGCGCGCGCTACTTCGGTCCCTATCACTCGGCGAGCGCGCTGCGCAATACGCTCCAGACCTTGAATCGACACTTCCAGCTGCGCACCTGCAGCGACAACGAGTTCAAGAACCGCAGCCGCCCCTGTCTGCAGTATCAGATCAAGCGTTGCCTCGCCCCGTGCGTGCTCGAGGTCGAACGCGAGAGCTACCGCCAACTGCTGGACAACGCAGCGCTCTTCCTCGAGGGGAAGCCGCAGGAGCTGCTCGACCGCCTGCAGAGCGAGATGCGCGAAGCCGCCGATAGCTGGAACTACGAGCACGCCGCCGCCCTGCGCGACCGTATCGCGGCGATCGCCCGCTCTTTCCAGTCGCAACACGTCGAGCTCGGACCGCGGGCGAACCTCGATTGCCTCGGTGTGCACCGCGAGGGCGCGCTGATCGAAATACAGCTCCTCTCGTACCGCCGCGGGCAGCTCAGCGGAACCCAGAGCTTCGGATACGACGACCAGCGTTTCCCCACCGAGGAGCTTCTCGGCTCGTTCCTGGGGCTCTACTACGCCGACTGCGAGGATCTCCCCGACGAGCTGCTGTTGCCCCTCGACGTCGAAGAGCGCGAGACGCTCGCGGTCTGGCTCGGCGAGCGGCGCGGAAAAAAAGTGCGGGTTCACGTACCCCGAAGCGGCGCCAAGGCCAAACTCGTCGAGCTGGCGGTCCTCAACGCGCGCAACAACCTCGCGGACGAGCGCCGCCGCCACGATCGAGCGCGGACGACCCTCGACGAGCTGCGAGAGAAGCTCGAGCTGCCGCGGATCCCGCTGCGAATCGAGTGTTTCGACAACTCGAACTTCGGTGGGCGCGAGCCGGTCTCCTCGAAGGTCAGCTTCTTCGAAGGCAAGCCCGATCGCTCGGGCTATCGTCACTATCGCCTGCGCCACCCAGAGTATCCAAATGACTTCGCGATGATGGCCGAGGTGCTCCAGCGGCGTTTGGAGCGCGGCCTCGCCGACGACGACCTGCCCGATCTGATCGTCGTCGACGGGGGCAAAGGACAGCTCAGCGCGGCCCTCGAGGTGTTGGAGGCACTCGGCCTGCGCGAACGGGTCGAGCTGCGCTCGCTCGCCAAGGCGCGCAGCGCCGCCTTCGTCGAACGACGCGGTCGTCATCACACCCGCCCGGAATCAGCGGCCGAGGGTGCGCTCCCCGAACGGGTCTTTCGTCCGGGCGACAGCGAGCCGGTGGTCCTCGACACGCACAGCGACGCGCTCTTCCTGATCCAGCGACTGCGGGACGAAGCGCACCGTTTCGCGATCAGCTACCACCGCAAGCTGCGGCGTCAGAAGAACCTGACGTCGCCGTTGGACGCGATACCGGGCGTGGGAAAGAAGCGGCGTCTGGCGTTGCTCTGGCACTTCGGCTCGCTGACCCGCGTAAGAGAGGCGTCGGTCGAGCAGCTGCGCCAGTGTCCGGGCATCCACCAAGCGCTGGCCGAGACGATACGCGCGCATTTCCACCCGAGCCGTGAGCACTGACGTTTTTGGCTTTACAAAACGATCGAAACGGGTATTATTCCTAATCTCGAACGGGGCCGTGACGTAACGCTCCGTCGGGGGAGATTTTCGACGCCAGGAGGAGTGGCCGAGCGGTCGAAGGCGGCGGTCTTGAAAACCGTTGAGCGCAAGCTCCGTGGGTTCGAATCCTACCTCCTCCGCAAACGCTGTTCGTTTACAGCACGACGATTGCGTTGGAGAGATGGCCGAGTGGCCGAAGGCGCTCGCCTGCTAAGCGAGTGTAGGGTCAAAAGCTCTACCGAGGGTTCGAATCCCTCTCTCT
>JAGQJP010000664.1 GCA_020430585.1 Myxococcales bacterium
CCCCGCCTCGTTGAGCATCGCCGTCGCCCTACCGGACCACAAAGAGGTGCGCGCCGTCTCGTTACTGCGCGCCGCCGACACCGCGCTGACGCGGGCTCGTCGGATCTCGGGGGGGAGCGGCTATCAGATCTACGACTCCTATATGCAGACGCGGACGTTGCGGCGCCTGACGCTCGGCACGGAGCTGCGCTACGCCCTCGAACGCGACGAGTTCAGCGTGGCGTATCAGCCGATCGTCGCGATCGCCGACGGTCTGATCGTCGGTTTCGAGGCGCTGGTCCGCTGGAACCATCCACAGCTCGGCTTCGTCTCGCCTGGCGAGTTCGTCCCCGTCGCCGAGGAGAGCGGGCTCGTCGTGCCGATCGACCGCTGGGTCCTCTCCCGTGCCTGTCGCGACATCGCGCGCTGGAACGGCGGCCGCAGCCGAAAGAAGCCGCTCACCGTCCACGTCAACCTCTCGGCGCATCAATTCGCCGAGGATGATCTCGTCGACTGCATCGTCGAGACGATGAGCCAATCCGGCGCCGAGGTGAGCATGCTCCATCTCGAGATCACCGAGAGCACGTTGATGCAGGATACGTTTCGTGCGGTCGAGGTGATTCGGCAACTGCGCGCGATGGGGCTGCGCGTGGCACTCGACGACTTCGGAACCGGATACTCGTCTCTGAGCTATCTGCACCTGTTTCCCCTCGACTACCTCAAGATCGACCGCATGTTCGTCTCGCAGGTCGAGGCGGGCGAGCGCGATCGCAAGTTCGTCCAGGTGATGCTCGACCTCGCCGAGACGATGCAGCTCGTGCCGATCGCCGAGGGGGTCGAGACGACGGCGCAGCGCGACTGTCTGCGCGAGCTCGGCTGTGGCCACGCCCAGGGCTATCTGTACAGCAAACCGGTTTCGGTTCAAGAGGTCGACGCGTTGATCGCCGTGGGCTCGATCGCCGTCTGACGCTCGGGCCGCTCGTGGATTACTCGCTCGGAGTGCAGCTGAAGCTCGTGGGGACGCAGATTTTCGGGAACAGCGAGTCCTCGGTGCCCGGGATCTGATAGCACTGGTAGCCGTCACCGCAGGCGGCGTCGGTGGTGCAGGCGAGACCGCAGCCCTTGGTGCCGTCGCCGTAGGTGATGCAGAAGTTGCCGCCGCCGGGACAATCGGCGTCGCTCTCGCAGCTGTGGCAGAGCGTGCTCGGATCGCTCCACGGCGAGATCTTCGGGTCCGAATCGACGCCGTGGACACCGTAGTGGGTGTGGGCGTTCTGCTCTTGCGTATTGAGCCACATCAACAGGCGCGTCCAGCTGACGGGGATGTGCTTTTTCGACGCTTCGTCTTGCAGCAGCAGGCCGTTGAACACCGTCAGCGTCCCCGGTAGGCCCATGTTCGTCCACATCGTGTTCGCCGTGGTGACCACATCGAGGTTCCCGTCGTTCTTGTTCGGGTTGGCGAACATCGCGTCGGCGTAGGTCGAATAGGTCTCGCAGCCGTACATCAGGATCATCTGATATTTCGAGGGCATCTCGAGGTTCTTCCAGTCCGCGTCATCGAGCTCGGTGCGAGGCTGGTAATCGAGGAGGAAGCCCGCGCCAGGGCCGGCGTGGCCGGCGTAGACGATCATGTCGGCGGTCTTGAGGCTCTCTTTCATCGCATCGACGAGCTTTTGTTCTTCGCCGCAGGGGACGATCTCGGGGAAGACGATCTTGACTCGCACGAGAAGCTCGAAGGTGTCGAATTTGTAAATTTTTTCAAAAGGCGGTGAGTCGATCTTGAGGTCTTTGTAAGTCTCGGCCTCGTGCTGGAAGCCGTCGGCCTTCAGCGTCGCCACGAGGTGCTCGGCGGTGTAGCGGTCGATCCGCCCGATGATCAGCTCTTTGGTACAACCCGCGGGGGGCTCTTTCGTGCAGGCGTTCTCGTCGTTCGCACAGCTGTTCGTGCAGGTCTTGGTCTCGCACGTGGTCTCGCCGTTCTCGCCGGGACAGCAGATCTTCACCTCGTCGGAGTTGTAATCGCCGCCGACGTGGATCGCCACGTCGAAGACGCCGTCTTCGAACATCTCCTTGTACTTCGGGAAGGAGTCCGTCGATGGCGTCGGCGCGGCGTTGACGCTCAGTTTCTCGGTGTTTTGCGGATCGTAGTAGTCGGTCACCGTCACCTCGAGGCTCCCCGTTGTGCCGCCAGAGTCGGGGAAGAGGGCGTCGGCGAGCTTGTTCGAGAGCACGAACTCGAGCTTGAAGTCGAAGGCGTAGCGTCCGTCGTCGGTCTTGCGGATCGAGTCCTGGAACGTCGAGTTGGAGCGCGAGAAGGCGCTCACCTCTTGCTGGGTCCGCCAGTTCTCGAGGATCTTGCGCTTGGTCGAGTCGTCCTCGTCCTTGATCGAGTCGGCGATCTCTTGGGGCAGCTCGTGGGGAATCGCGTTGTTCAGCTCGCTCACCTTCTCTCGCAGCTGGCTCGAGATCGACTGGGCGATCGCTCGCAAGCGGCTATCCGCCTTGCGCTTGAGCTCGGCGGCGAGGGCGTCGGGCTCGAGGCTCTCGGCGTTCTCCGGGGCGACGATGTGCGCCGTTCCGCTGAAGGCGTACTCTTTTGCGGCGGTGTTGACGTAGCTGTCGTTCTTCCCGCTCCCCGGCTTGGTAGCCACGAAGCGGGAGGTCTCGGTCGACGACGGATCCTGGCTGCAGGCCAACAGCGAGAGCAGCGCGAGAGATGCGACGATGAGCTTGGGCTGGGGCATGGTGTTCCTCCAGGTTGGGTGCAGCGCCCAGTAATGCACGGCTCGTGCCAGCGGCGGCGTTTAGCTAACCGACTGAAAGTATGATGTTTAGTTGATGCCCATGGGCGCGGCGACGGGGGCATTCGACCCCGCCTCGCGTCGATCGGCGGTGCCGGGTGCCGACGACAGCGTCCCTCGGGCCGACGTATCGTACTCGGGCGCCGATCTCGTTGTGTTTCGTGACACGATCATCGGCTCAAAGGCAAATCGTGGCGCCTGGGACGGAAGCGGGGAATGAAGAGCATCGCCGAGGCGCTGGCGTGGACGACGAAGGCGATCGACATCCCGATATAGGCGCCCGTGCTGGCGAAGTGGTGCGCGAGGTACCAGACGAGGGGGATCTGCACTGCGAGGTGCGCGATCGCGGCGGCGATCATCGGCGGTTTGGTGTTTCCCGCGCCAGCGAACGCCTTCGAGAGGGTCAACGAGACGGCGATGAACGGGAAGGAGCAGCTGAAGATCCGCAGGTAGCGCGTGCCCTCGCGCAGCACCTCCGGGTTGTCGTCGAAGACGCCGATCAGCTGGGCGGGAAATGCACTGTAGAGGGCGCCACAGGCGATCATCAAGGCGAGATAGATCGCGACGCTGACCCAAGCGGTCTGCCACGCTCGCTCGGGACGGCTCGCGCCGAGGTTCTGCCCGACCAGCGCAGCTGTCGCCTGGCCCAACGAGAGGCCCGGGAAGATCGCCAACATCACCAGCACCGTCCCCGCGGTGTAGGCCGAGACCACCGAGGCGCCAAAGGGCGTCAAGAGATAGACGAGCAGCGCCCCCGCCACGGTGCGAACCAGATGTTCCAGCGAGCCGGGCAGCCCGACGGCGACGATCCGACGGATCACCCTGGCGCTGAGCCAGTCTCCTTGCCACGCTCCACGGAGAAAGCCACCCCGCCGACGCAAGATGACCAGTCCGACGGCGAGGCCGACGCCATTGGCGGCGACCGTCGCCCAGGCCGCGCCCGGCATTCCGAGATCGAAGCCAAAGATCAGGATCGGGTCGAGGATCGCGTTGGTCAACGGGCTCACGCTGGCGAGGACGAGCGATCTCCGCGCGTCGCCGGCGCCCTGTAGGGCGTAGATGATCGCGAAGAGCGGACCGAGAAGCGATAGACCCCACATGCTGATCCGCAAGTAGCTTGTCGCGGGTAGGCGTACGGCGGCTTCGGCATCGATTACGTGCATCAGCGCGTCTGGTGCGTAGAGGAAACCGGCGAGCAGTCCCATGCAGCCCAAGGCGAAGCCGACGAGCACCCCGCCTGCGGCGAAACGGCTTGTCTCTTGGGACTTCTCCTCGCCTACCGAGCGGGCGACCCCGGCGAGAGTGCCGATCGCCATCCCCATCAGCACCGTCATCATCACCATCAAGATCGATTGCGCCGTACCGAGGGCGGCGAGGGCGTTGGTCCCGACCTTGCCGACCCAGAAGCGGTCGATCACGATGTTGAGCACGCCGAAGAGTCCGCTGACGGCGTAGGGCAGGGCGAGGCCGAGCAGCGGGCGGACGATGCTGTCCGAGCTTCGCATCGTCAGGCCGATTTGAACTTCTGCAGGTTCTCGGCGCCGAGCGCTTCGACGGCGAGATTCATCGCATAGGCCGAGGTGAAGAGGGCGATCGGATGCTTGTCGCTATGCTGCACCACCGAGGTGCCGTAGTTTCCACGCAGGCGCGCGATCGCCGCGTCGTCGTCGGGTAGCCAGCGCGCGGCGTAGCAGGTCGTCGGGGTCATCCGCAGGTCGCAGGCGTACTCGTTCTGCATCCGATGTTTGACCACGTCGAACTGCAACTGACC
Source organism: Myxococcales bacterium (assembly GCA_020430585.1). GTDB lineage: Bacteria > Myxococcota_A > UBA9042 > JAGQJP01 > JAGQJP01 > JAGQJP01. The sequence continues at coordinate 4,552 of JAGQJP010000664.1, forward strand.
GACGACGCCGAGCATCAGCTCGTTCCCCGGTCCGTCGGGGATCTCGAAGACGTGGACGACCCCCTCCTCGGAGAGCTGCTGCAGCCCTTCGTGCAGCTGCTTGCGGCGGAAGGGATCGATCGACGAGACCCGGGCGAAGTGCTCCGGCGCGAAGAGCGGAATGATGTTGAAGCGCGTCGCCCCCGACTCGTAGAGCGTCGAGCCGATGCGGAAGAAGCCGGGGTTGTTGAGCGCGATGATGTCGCCCGGATAGGCGACCTCGAGGATCTGTCGCTCGTCACCGAGCAGCGTGTGAGGCGCGACCATGCGCACGCTGCGTCCGGTTCGCGCCTCGATCACGTCCATTCCGCGGCGGAAGACGCCCGAGACGACGCGTACGAAGGCGGCGCAGTCGCGGTGGGCGGGGTTCATGTTCGCCTGAAGCTTGAAGACGAAGCCGGCGAAGGGCTCGGTGAGCCCGCGCTCGCTCCCGTCGGCGTCGATGTAGGGCTTCGGCGGCGGACAGAGCGTCGCGAAGTAGTGCAGGAAGATGTCGAGCCCGAAGTTGTTCAGCGCCGAGCCGAAGAAGACGGGTGTCACGCGGCCGCTGGCAAACTCGTCGGCCGACATCGCGTGGTACTCGTCGCCGACCATCTCCAGCTCTTCGGCGAGATGGCTGCGCTCGTTGTCGCTGAGCGACGTTTCCGAGAGGCCCGCGTCGACGCTCTCGAAGAGCTCGGTGTCGGCGCGCTGGGCGCCGTGGCGCCGTTTGATGTAGAGGTGCAAGCTCTGGTCGATCAGGTCGACCATCCCCTGGAACGTCTGGCCATAGCCGACGGGCCAAGAGGCGGCGACCGCACGGATCCCGAGGCGCGTCTCGATGTTCGAGAGCACCTCGAGGGGCTCCATCCCGGGGCGGTCACACTTGTTGACGAAGGTGACGATCGGAATCCCCCGCAGCTTGCAGACCTCGAAGAGCTTCTCGGTTTGGGCCTCGACGCCCTTGGCCACGTCGATCACCATCAAACCGCAATCCGCCGCGGTCAACGTGCGCAGCGTGTCCTCAGAGAAGTCCTTGTGGCCCGGCGTGTCGAGGAGGTTGAAGCGCACCCCGTCTTTCTCGAAGCGCAGCACCGACGAGGTGACCGAGATTCCGCGTTCCTGTTCGATCTTCATCCAGTCCGACGTCGCGTAGCGCTGGGCCTTGCGCTGCTTGACCGCACCCGCCTCGTGAATCGCGCCTCCGTACAAGAGCAGCTTCTCGGTGAGCGTCGTCTTCCCCGCATCTGGGTGAGAGATGATCGCGAATGTACGCCGCTGGGCTGCTTCCTGTATGAGCTTTCGTTCGTCGGGTGTCACTTGGTCGCCTCTGCCGATCTCGTCGTTCGGGTTATCCTACGCGCTCTCGTACCGCTCGTCGAATGGGAATCGCCGCGCTCATGGGAATGAGGGCAGCGCGATGCAGAAGAGGTTCAGGCAGCTCTGGCCCGTGAAGCAATCGGCGTCACTCGAGCAGCTGCAGCCGAAGGCGCCGCAACTCGACGTCGGCGCACAGAGCGAGGCCTTTCCGTCGCAACCATAGTAGGGATTGAAACAGCGTTTGGTCGCCTTGTCGCAGTGGTTGCCTTCGATGCAGTCACTGTCGGCCGCGCAGTTCGCCGGATCGTTCACGCAGGTGTTGTCGACGCAGAGCGAACCGTTGCCGCCACAGTGGGCGTCGCTCGTGCAGGCTTTGCAGAGACCATCGTCGGGGTCGCAGTGGGGCGCCTCGTTGGTGCATTGGACGCCCGCGCAGAAATCGCAGCCGCCGTTCTGCTCGACGCAGCCCTTGCGTCCGGCGGAGTCGGTCGTGCAGATCGATCCGCCTCCGCACTGGGCGTCGTCTTCGCAGGCGACCACGCAGTAGCGTTTGATCGTGCTCTCCTGATAGCAGAGCCGACCGGGGCCGCACTCGGCGCTGCTGCCGCAAGGAGTGCAGAGCGCAGCTGGCTCGTCGCAGACGCCGCTCGAGGTGTTACAGATCGTCCCCGTGGGACATCCCTTGGTCAGGCAGCCGTTGCAGACGTTCGTTCCGAAGGGGGGCGAGCAAAAGGCACTGCTGAAGTCCGGACCGGAGGGAGAACAGGTGAAGGTCGGCGGACAGCTCGGATTCAAGAAGTCGCAGGGCGCCAGGCAGCGCTTTCCAAAGAGCGTCGCCGCGCACTTGGTACCCGTCGGGCAGCTGGTGTCGTTCTCACACGCCGTACAGGCACTCGCCGGGTCGGTCGGGCTGCAGACGCCGTTGAGGCAGAAACCCTGGCCACAGTCCTGGCTCGCAGAGAGCCCGTCGCCAGAGGCGTTGCAGCGCTTGGCGACGTTGCCGTCGCAGAAGATCAGCCCCGGCGGGCAGAGCTGGTCGACGCACTCGCCGCCCTGGCAGCTCTTCGTCCCGCAGTCGGTGAGCTCGACGTAGCCCGTCCCGTCGGCGTTGCAGTGACCCTTCTGATTGTTGACGCAGAGCTTGGCGTTGGGTTGGCAGATCGTCGTCGGATTGCAGGCCCCGTTCTGGCAGCCGTTCGGGCAATCCTGCGTCTTGACCAACGCGCTGCCGTCGCTCTTGCAGGTAAAGAGCGCGCTCTCTTTGCAGAGCTTCTGGTTTGGTTGACAGAGCGCGTCGAGGCACCCGCTCGGCGAACAGCTCTGGCTTTCGTTGCAGGTCTCGACCAGATCGCTCGCTGTGCCACTGTCGTTGCATTTCCGCCGTTTCTTGCCGTCGCAGAACGTGCTGCCTGGCTGGCAGACGCCGTCGACGCAACCCTCGGGTGTGCAGACCTGGCCGTCGTCGCAGGGCTGGTTCAGCACGAGTTGAAAGCCGTCGTCGGAGCAGACCTGATACGCGCCATCCTTGCAGCGTTTCTCGTTGGGCTCGCAGACCTTCTTCAGACAGACGCCCGAGACGCAGCGCTCGTCGGGCTTGCAATGCCGGTTCAGGGCGAAGCCCGTGCCCGTCGAGTTGCAGACCGTCCCGAGATCGCCGGTGCAGCTCGCCTCGCCCGGCTCGCAGATCGTGACTAGACATTCGCCATTGACGCAGAGCTCTCCCGTTTTGCAGGGAGCGTATCCCGTGAACCCCGTGCCGTCGGCGTTGCACTGCTTGGCGATGTTGTTCTCGCAATAGCGGGCTCCCTTGGGGCACGTCTGCCCGTCGCTCGGCACGCAGTCACCGTTGACGCAGACGCTGTCGGAGGGGCACGCCTCGTCGACGTCGAAAGCGGTCCCGTCCGCGGAGCAGACCTTTTTCACGTCGTTGAGGCAGAACGCTTCGCCGGGCGTGC
>JAGQJP010000665.1 GCA_020430585.1 Myxococcales bacterium
ACCTCGGCGCCGCGACGCTGGGCGACGCGTGCGAGCTCGTAGCCCATCCGCCCCGTCGAGCGATTGGTCAAGAGCCGCACGGGGTCGATCGCCTCCCAGGTCGGTCCCGCGCTGATCAAGACCCGTACGCCCGCGAGGGGCTTGGGCTCCAGCATCGCGCAGAGGCGCTCGAAAATCGCCGTCGGCTCGGCTAGGCGCCCGGGACCGACCGCGCCACACGCCAACTCACCGGCGCTCGGCTCGACGATCGTCACCCCGGCGACGCGTCGCAGGCGCTCGAGGTTCTGCTGCACGATCGGATTCTGCCACATCCCCGTGTTCATCGCGGGCGCGAGCGCCACGGGAGCCGTCGCCGCCAATAGCATCGTCGTCAGCTCGTCGTCGGCGATCCCGTGGGCCATCTTACCGATCACGTTCGCCGTCGCCGGAACCACGGCAACGAGATCGCACGTTTGCCCCAGATCGAGGTGGGCGTAGGCGCGGCCCCCTTCGCCGACGCTTTCGTCGGTCAATGTCGGGCGACCCGTGAGCGCCTCGAAGAGCAGCGGACCGATGAAGCGTTGAGCCGAGCGGCTCATCACCACATCGACCTCGAAATCGGCTTTGATCAGCAGTCGCGCCAGCTCGCACGCCTTGTACGCCGCGACGCCGCCGCAGACCGCCAGCGTCACGCGCCGCCTATCGCTCGTCGATTGCCCGTTTTGCTCTGCCATCTCGCTCGAATTCAGCCTTTGAAGCGCCGTGCGACTTCGTGCACCATCGGTAGGTTCAAACGGTTGTAGATCCCGCGGCGGAAATGCTGCTTGTACTCGTCGCCGACAAAGGTGACGAAGCCGTTGTCCTCCTTGCGGTCGGAGAATCCGAGCTTCAGGTCGCGACGAATCTCCATCGAGCGACCGATCGTCAGCTCGCCGCGTGCGTCGACGAGCACGGTCGCCGACTCTTCGAAGTCGATCAACATCGAGTAGATCGCGTTCATCGCCAGCTCGCCGCACTCGACGTAATCCTCGTGGGTCAAGGGCCAGCTCGAGCGAACGGCGATCGTCGTGATCGTCCGCTGCCAGCGCTCGAGATTCTGCAGGAAGACGAAGCCGCGAAAGAGCCGTTTGTTCAGCCCCATCGAGAAGAGCGTCCGCACCAGGTGCTGCGCCAGGAACTCCTGGTTCTCGGTCATGTCTTGCTTGGCGACCTTCTTGGCGACGTCCTCGACCTTGCTGAAGAGCTTCTGGTCGTACCGCAGCTCCCAATACAGGTGCTTGAGGAAACGCGTCGGCCAGCTCTCGACGATCTTGAACGGCACGAAGTAGTTGTGAGCGATGATGTCCGCGGCCAGGTGACTCAAGTAGCCGAGCATGAAGGCGCGCTGCCTGAGCGTCTCGGCGTGGTGGAAGATGTCGAAGGCGACCTTCCAGTTGTGGCAGTGCTTGGCAAAGGTCGCGCGGTTCTTGCCGATGATCACGTCGGCGTAAATACAGCCGTAGAGATAGTCGAAGGGGAAGGCCTGCAAGAGGGCGCGCATGTGCGCCGGCAGCAAGCTGAGGTTTTTCAGCACCTGATGCCCGAAATCGAGGTGTGCGTACGGTCCCCAGGCCCACGCATCCGAGGGCCAGAGTCCGACGACCAAGAATAACAACACGATTGCGGCGCTCATCGCCTACAGTGTTCCCGTTTTCGCGCCGAATGTCAACGCGCTCAGGTCATTTCGCTGGAATCGATCGACGGCGCGGGCTCGTCGCGATCGAAGAGGCTGCCCGTGCGCGGCCCGACCACGCTCGCCGTCGTCGGGCGCCCGTCGGCGGCGACCGGCTCGTCGAGATCGACGCCCGAGATGATCGAGGGGATGCGGGTCATCGTGCGCCACTCGTCGAGGCCGTCGTGGATGCGCCCCTCGTCGAGCATATGGCAGGAGACGAAGTGACCCCCGCCAGCGTCGGTGAGCTCCGGGCTCTCGGTCTTGCAGCGCTTGTTGGCGTGGCGACAGCGCGTGTGGAAGCGACAGCCCGACGGCGGGTTGGAGGGAGACGGCACGTCGCCCTCGAGGACGATCCGTTTGCGCCGCGCCTCGATCTTGGGATTGGCCACGGGCACCGCGCTGATCAGCGCCTGAGAGTATGGATGAAGCGGCTCCTCGAAGATCGCGTCGACGGGGGCGATCTCGACGATCCGCCCGAGATACATCACCGCCACGCGGTTGGAGATGTGCTTGACGGCGCTCAGATCGTGGGCGATGAAGAGATAGGTCAGCTCGAACTTCTCTTGCAGGTCACAGAGCAGGTTCATGATCTGCGCCTGGATCGAAACGTCGAGGGCGCTGATCGGCTCGTCGGCGACGATGAACTTCGGATTCAGCGCGAGGGCCCGGGCGATCCCGATCCGCTGGCGCTGACCGCCAGAGAACTCGTGGGCATAGCGCAAGATGAAGGTCGGGTCGAGGCCGACGACGTTCATCAGCCATTTCACCCGCTCTTCGATCTCCACCTTGGGACAGATGTGGTGCGTCACCAGCGGCTCGGCGATGATCGAGCCGATCGTCATCCGCGGGTTGAGCGAGGAGTAGGGATCTTGGAAGATGATCTGCAGATCCCGCCGATGGGGACGCATCTGGCGGTTGCTCAGCTTGCAGAGATCCTGGCCTTTGTAGAGCACCTCGCCGCTGGTCGGCCGGTGCAGCTGCAGGATACAGCGCCCGGTCGTGCTCTTCCCGCATCCCGACTCACCAACGAGCCCGAGGGTCTCGGAGGGAAAGATATCGAAGCTGACGCCATCGACGGCCTTGGTCACATGGGCGAGCCGTCGCACGATCACGCCCTGGTACTGCCGAAAGTGCATCGTCAGATCGCTCACCCGAATCAGCGGCTCACGGCTCATCACACTCCTTGTTGGGCCTCATCGCCCCCCCTCGATCGTCGGCGCCTGCTCGAGCCAACAGGCGACCTTGTGGGTCGGCGAGGGGTAGCGCAGCGGGGGAAACTCCGCGCGACACCTGTCGAAGGCGAACTCGCAGCGCGGCGCGAAGGGACAGCCCGGCGGCTTCCGCGTCAGATCCGGCGGCAGCCCGGGGATCGCGTAGAGCCGCCGATTCGCCGAGTCGAGGGTCGGAATCGAGCGCAGCAGGGCCAGGGTGTAGGGATGCTGCGGCGACTCGAAGATCTCATCGCAAGGCGCAGACTCCATCACGCGCCCGGCGTACATCACCAGGACGTGATCGGCGATCCCCGCGACGACCCCGAGATCGTGGGTGATCATCACCACGGCGGTGTTGAATTGGTCGCGCAGCTCGCGGATCAGCTCGAGGATCTGGGCCTGAATCGTCACGTCCAGCGCCGTTGTCGGCTCATCGGCGATCAGCAGCTGGGGATCGCAGAGCAACGCCATCGCGATCATCACGCGCTGCCGCATCCCACCCGAGAGCTGATGTGGATACGTCTCCATCACCTTGTCGGGGTCGGGAATTCCGACCTTCTTGAGCATCTCTTGCGAGCGACTGCGGGCGTCCGCCTTGGTCATCTTGCGGTGCAGGCGCAGGACCTCGGTCAGCTGGGTCTGAACGCGCAGGAACGGGTTCAGCGAGGTCATCGGATCCTGGAAGATCATCGCGATCCGATCGCCGCGGATCGCGCGCATCCCCTTCTCGGAGAGCGTGACCAGATCGACGCCCGGCGGCGTCGTCTCGAGGGTCTCGGCCGCGACGGGGTAGTCGACGGTCTCGCGAGCGGCGTTCGGCAGGCCCGGGAGCTTTCCATGGTAGAGCACCTTGCCGCCGACGATGCGAGCAGGCGGCATCGGAAGCAGCTTGAGCACCGACAGGCAGGTGACGCTCTTGCCGCTCCCGCTTTCACCGACGATCCCCAACGATTGGCCCTCGCGGAGCTGGAAATAGAGGTGGTCGACCGCCTGGACCTCGCCATTATCCGTGAAGAAGCTGGTCTGCAAGTCGGCAACCGTCAGAATCGGACGCGTGCGCATCTCCTGCGGCTTCTGTGCGCCCTCCTCGGGCGTCGACGCGACGCTGCTCGACGCTGCCGCCTCCAAGCTGGCATTGCGCTCGTCGGCAACCGCATCGTCGAGTCGACCCGTTTCTTCTTGCGGTGCGTCGGCCATCAGCTCTTCTTCACCTGCGGATCGAGGGCATCGCGGATTCCGTCGCCCAGAAAATTGAAACAGAACAAGGTCAAGCCGAGGACGATGCTCGGCCAGATGATCAGCCAGGGGAAGTCCTGCATCACCTTCGCCCCGTCGTTGATCAGCGTACCCCAACTCGGCATCGGGTCCTGCACGCCGAGGCCGAGGAAGCTCAAGAAAGCCTCCTCGAGGATCACCGCGGGGATCATCAACGTCGAGTAGATGATCACGGGTCCGACGGTGTTGCGCAGGATGTGGCTGAAGATGATCCGCCGCACGGGGACCCCGATCGCCCGCGCCGCCTCGACGTACTCTTCGTTTTTGATCGAGATCACCTGCCCGCGGATCACCCGCGACATCGTCAGCCACTGCACGGCGCCGAGCGCGATGAAGAGGTTGTAGATCGAGCGCCCGAAGAGCACCATCAACAGGATCACGATGAACATGAACGGTAGCCCGTAGAGCACATCGACGAAACGCATCATCAGATTGTCGACGCGGCCGCCGAAATAGCCTGCGACCGATCCGTAGGTCACGCCGATCAGAAAACTGACGAGCGTCGCGAGAAAACCGACCATCAGCGAGATGCGGCTACCATAGATCAAGCGCGTCAGCAGGCAGCGACCGTCGGCATCGGTGCCGAGGTGGAACGTACGCAACTTCGGCGCTCCGGGAAACTCGGCGCGGCTGATCTTGAGGTCGTGGTTCGCGTCGAAATCGCGCACCAACTTCTCCGAGTCGAGGCGCATGAAGCGCGCGTACTCGACGACCTCCTGGAACGTCAGGAAGCCGGAGTGGTCGCGATCGATGGCGTTGAACAGGCGCATGCCGACGAGCGCCGGATTCCCTTGAAACTTCGGGTTGTGGATCGGTCGCTCGGTCAACAAGCTCGGAAATTCATGGGGATAGATCCGCCCGTCGGGCGTGGTCTTGAGCGCCGCCGCGTTCGCCGGGTTGGCCCCCTTCGCCGAGTCGAATTTGTTGAAGAGCACCAGGAAGAAGGTCTCGTAGGTCTCGTTGAGGGCCTTGATCTCGGGACAGACGATCTTCTTGCTCGTCCGTCGCCGCCCGCCCTTGACGCTGACCTGCTCGTGATGGCACTCGATCACGCCGCTGCGATCGAGGTCGACGAGGTCGAAGACGTTCTTGTCCCCATCGTAGAGCGGATAGGTCTCGGAGATGTCGCGCGTCCCGGGCGGTAGGAGCTTGAGCTGCGAATGGATCTCTTCGTAGGAATATCCCGTGACGTAGCGGGCGAGCCAGTCGGCGCTCAGGGCGACACAGACCATGAATCCGATCACGACCGCGCCGAGCATCGCCAGCTTGTTGCGTCGTAGGCGACGGAGGGCGTCTTGGGCCAGACTGCTGCCCTTGACGCGCGTATCGGGTGCGACCTCGTGGCTTTTGGGCTCACGTTTTGTCATAGCTCACCCGTGGGTCGAGGAGTGTGTAGAGCACGTCGACCACCAGATTCATCACCACCAACAGACACGAATAGAGCACGATCACGCCCATCACCATCGGATAGTCGCGGTTGAAGGCGCTCGTGACGAAGTACTTGCTGACCCCGGGGATCTTGAAGATCGTCTCGACGACGATCGAGCCAGTCAGAATCGCCGCCGTCGCCGGGCCGAGAAAGGTCGTCGCGGGAATCAATGCCCCCTTGAGAGCGTGGCGCCAGACGATCGTCCACTGCGAGAGCCCTTTGGCCCGGGCGGTGCGGATGTAATCCTGCCGCACGATCTCGAGCATCCCCCCGCGGGAGAGGCGGGCGAAGTAGGCCGCATAATAGACCCCGAGCGTGAAGGCGGGGAGCACCTTCTTCTGCAGCGCCGCCCACTTGAGGTTGGCGTAGATCCACTCGAAGCGGTAGTCACCGACCAGGGAGAGGACGATCGAGCCACTCGGCATCGGTTTCTGGGACTTCTCGCTGAGGACGCGAAAGACCCCCTCCCAGCCGATGTAGTCGTCGAGCCAGCCCCACTGGAAGACCACGATATAGATCAGCAGTGGCGCCAGCGCGATCGCCGGGATCGAGACACCGAGCATCGAGATCGACATCACGCCGTGATCGACGGCGGAGTTCTGCTTCATCCCGGCGATCAGGCCCGCCGGGACACCGAGCAGAATCGCGAGCAACATCGAGTAGAACCCGAGCTCGACGGAGTTCGGGAAGGTCTCGAGGATCAGCTCCCGCACCGTCTGGTTCGGCCGGTCGTAGGAGAAGCCGAAGTCACCGACGAGGTACTTCTTCATTTCGCTGACGTATTGTTGGTAGAGCGGCTTGTCGAATCCGTAGCGCTCGCGGAGCTTGGCCTCGACCTCTTTGGGCAGACGGCGGTCCTGATCGAAGGGTCCCCCTGGCGCGAAGCGCATCAGGAAGAAGCTGATCGACATGATGCAGAACAACACGACCAGCGACGAGATCAGGCGTTTGACCAGGAATTGCAGCACGGTTCGGGACGCGTCTCCTGCGACGAGGGTCGCCTATTGTCGGCTCTTCCAATCGGGATCGAAGTACATGTACTTCACCAGATGATAGTCCATATAGTGGCTGCCGAACCCCTTCACATAGGGCTTGAGCATGTAGACCTTGGTGTAGTGGTAGATCGGCAACAGCGGCGCGTCGCGGTTGAGTATCTTTTCCGCCTTGTAGATCAAAGCGTTACGCTTCTTTTGGTCACCTTCGGCCATGATCTGGCGAAGCAGCTCGTCGTAGGCCGGATTCTTGTACTTCGCGTAGTTGTTCTGGCTCTCGGAATGGAAGACCTGCAGGAAGGCCAGGGGATCGGGGTAGTCGGCGCACCAGCTGCCCCGCGCCCAGTGGTAGTCCCCTTGGTGCAGCTTGGCCAGGAGGCTCTTCCACTCCATCTTCTGCATCGAGGTCTCGACGCCGAGGTGCTTGTGCAGCTGCTGCTTGATGAAGGTCGCGATCTTCACGTGACCCTCGTAGGAGTTGAAGATCAGGTCCAGCTTGTCGATCTTCACGCCCGAACGGCGCAAGAGCTCTTTGGCTTTGCCCGGATCGAAGTAATCGCCCTTCGGGCTCTTGTACCCGATGGTCGTCTTGAACATGTGCGGGACGAGATTCGATGCGGGAAGCTGGCCGCCCTGCAACAGGTTCGTCACGAGCTCGTCTTTGTTGACTGCCATGTTGATCGCGCGACGCACGTCGACGTTGTCGAAGGGCTTCCGCGACGTGTTGAAGACGTAGTAGTAGACGCACATGTAGGGATCGATGTGAAAATCGGGCCGCCCCTGCGCTTTGAGCTTGGGCATCATCTCGATCGGCACGAGCGCAGGAATGTAGTGCGCCGTCCCGAGATTGTACATCTCGAAGGCTTGGCTCTCGTGCTCGGAATGAATGTACTCGTAGCTCTTGATCCGCACCGACTTGGCATTCCAGTAGTAGGGATTCTTCTCGAGGACGATCTTGTCGCGGTGCTTGTAGTACGTCATCTTGTAGGCACCGTTGACGACGATGTTCTCGGGCCGCGTCCAGAGCGCCTTGTGCTTCTCCACCGCCTCGTGTGGCACGGGGGCGTAGGCGACGTTGACGACGAGGTCGGGAAAGAAGGGTGTCGGGTTCTTCAACCGCACTTCGAGCGTGAAGTCGTCGATCACCTTGACCCCGACGCTCGACCACTCTTTGTTCGTACCCTTCTTGTAGGCGTGGGCGCCCTCGATGAACTGCCAGAGCAGCTCGGCGTTCTCGGAGATGAAGCTCGGCGAGAGAGCGCGCTTCCACGAGTACTCGAAGTCCTTCGCGGTTACCGTGCGACCGTTGGACCACTTGGCGTTCTTGCGTAGATAGAAGGTGTAGGTCTTGCCGTCGGGCGAGACCTTGAAGCGCTCGGCGACGCCGGGAACGGGCGGGCCCGTCTTGACGTCCGCGGCCAACAGGCCCTCGAACATCTGCATCGCCACCTCGTGACCCGCGGTTTCGGCGATCTTGTTCGGGTCGAGGTAGCGCGGACCGCCGCCAACCCAGCGAAAGACACCGTCTTTCGGCGGCCCCTCCTTGGCCAGGTCGTGTATCGACGTGCGGTTCGTCCGACCCGGCCGGGGCGCGCCTTTCTTGTCCACCGTCGTGCCCGGCGTGGAGCTCGATGACGACGTCTTGTCCTTGCAGCCTCCGAGCCAAAGCCCGAAGAGCAACAGAGCGGCGACCCAGCGGCCGCGCGAAGGAAGCTTCATGGTTTCGTCCCCGTACCTGCGCTCGAAAGTCGAAATATCTCGCCCATTTCAGTGAATCTGGCGAGACGAGTCAAACGCTATTTTGATTCCTCATTCATCCCGTGGAGATAGAAAAAGAGGTGGGTTCGGACCGGGTTGGACCCCGAATCGGCGTTCAGCGACCCTTTCGCTTGCCGCGGCGCGTCTGACCCTTCTTTTTGCCCTTCTTACGCTTCGGCTTGGCCTTCGTCGTCGCTTTGCGCCGCTTCTTCTTCGAGGTGGAGCGCTTGGTGCCCGCCTTCTTCCGACCTCTGGTACGTCCCGCTTTCGTCTTGCGCCCAGCGGGACGCTTTTTTCCCCGACGCTTCGTGCGCACGCCCTTGGTACGTCGGCTACGTCGGCGTCGTTTGCCGCGCTTTCGCTTCTTCTTCTTCGGGAAGAGCTTGCGAATCTCGTCGCGGGTCTTCTTCTCGAAGCGAATCGGCTGATCGTCGCCCGCTCTCGGTTTCATGTAGCTGCCGAGCTCGGCGGGCAGACGTTGGGGCACTTCGAAGCTCTCGCGTCCCTTCTCGTCGGCTCCTGCGTATAGATAGCGATAGACCGCATAGCTGGCGAGGACTTTCTTGGTGTATCCGTTCGCCTGGGTGTAGGGAATCTCTTCGATCCACTCGTCCGTCGCGAGCTGCTTGCGCTGGCGCCACCAGCGGCGCGAGGCGCCCGGTCCAGCGTTGTACGCCGCGAGCACCATCGCCTTGTTGCCCTTGAAGTTCGAGAGCAACTCGCGCAGAAAGCGCGCGCCGATCGCGATGTTGAACTCGGGCACCTTGAGCAGCTTCTCGCTCGGCGAACGGATCTTGATCACCTGCTCGGCCAGGGAGCGGGCGGAGGCGACCAAGAGCTGCATCAGGCCGATCGCATCGGCGTAGGAGACGACGTCCTCGCGAAACCCGCTCTCGTGCCGAATCACCGCCAGGATCAACCACGGGCTGATCCGATTCAGCTTGGCGTGTTTCTCGACGAATTCCCAGAAGCCGCGGGGATAGGCGAGCTCCCACATCTCGGTGAAGCGCGACTCGGGGTAGTGATCGAAGCGACCGATCCACTTGAGGATCCGATGGGCGCGCCAGAAATCGCCCTTCTTCAGATAGAGCGACGAGATCAACAGCTGCCCTGACTGCGGCAATCGCCCCTGTTGAAAACGAAAGCTCAGATCGCGCATCGCCCAATCCGTCAAACCGAGGCGCAAGAGCGCGACGGCGGTGTCGAGCTCGGCGTGACGCTTGATCCGAAAGCGCCGTATCCTCGTCAGACCGTCGGTCCCGGCGAGGTGCACGGACGCGGGGTTGCGCAACCCAGCGAGCTTCGCCGGCTCGATCTCGCGCACGCGGTTGTACGCCTGATTCGAGTAGTAGGTCAGCGGATAGTGCTTGACGATGTGAAGATAGACGGCGATCGAGTCCGCCTGTCGTCCGAGGCGGCCCAGGCAGCGGGCCTTCCAATAGTACGCCCGCTCGGCCCATCGACTGCGGGACGCGGTAAAATCGTTGGGGTACCCGCGGATCAAGTCGTCGAGCTGGCGAATCGACTCGTCGTACTTGCCCGCGAGGTAGAGATTCCAGGCCAGCGCCCAGTACGCGTTTCGCCGCACCTCTCCGCGTGGCGCGAAGGTCAGCAGCTGCCGGAGCGCCTCTCGCTCGCGCGCCTCGTCACCTGCGTCCTTGTGGATCCGTGAGGCGAAGTAGAGCGCCCGGGCCCGCAGGGCGATCGGGGCACTCTTGCGCTCGACCGTCTCCGCCAGGCGCGACAGAGCGAGCTTCTTCTCCCCGAGCTTGGAGAGCGTGCGGGCGAGGCCGTAGTTGATCTGAGCGCGAAGCCGCTCGAACCCGCTCTCGGCGAGCTTCGCGATCGCGCGTTTGTAGAGGCCAACCGCCTGCTGGCGCGAGCTCGAGCGACGTCGGGCCAGCTCCGCCTCGGCGAAGAGCAGCACCGCGCGATACTTCGCCGCCCGATAGCGGCGACGCAGATTCTTCAGCACTTTGGTGACGTCGCCGCGATTGGTGCGCGACAGCTTCTTGAGCAACAGCTCGACCTGCTCACTCAATCCGGGCGCGACCTTCAGCTGACGCAGGTAAATCTCGGCCTTATCGGCAAAGCTCGACTTGTTGTGTCGCCGCCAGAGCCGCAGCAAGATCTTCGCCGCCTCGCGGCTCTGTCCCTGTTTGACCAGGTACTCGCCGAGCAGGTACATCGCCCGCGCCTTGTCGCTTCGGCTGAAGGCCGCACCGAGCGCGGTCTTGAGCGTCGCTACCGCACGAGCGTTACGACCACGCTTGAGGAGGAGCTCGGCGCGAGTCAGCAGAGCGCTGACGCCGTCGTAGCTGTCTGGCGAGACCCGCCCGTAATAGTCGAGGGCGCGGTCGAGATCGCCCGCCTTGCGATAGGCGTTGGCGAGGATCATCGCGGCATACGATGCCAGCGGCGCGTACGACAACGATTCGACGAAGAGCGGCAGCGCCCGTCGCATCTGGCCGCTCTTGTGCAGTGCGTGGGCCAACAGGAACTTCAGCGGTAGCGCATCTCGATCACGCGAGTGGCTCTGCAGATACGCCTCGATGAGCTTGACGACCTCTCCGTGGCGCCCGCGCTGAACCGCCTCGCCCAACGAGCGCAGCTCGCGGTGCACGCGCCAGTAGGGCCGCAGGTCGTAGGGCTTCTCGGCGGCAGCCACCAACTGCGTCGCCCCAAAGGTGAAGCAGAGGCAGAGCAGCGCGACGGTGCAGCGCGATGCATAGTTGACACCCGCCAACAGAGCGTTCAGACTACCTACGCCATGGAAACGCCAGCCGCCCAGAGCGCTCGAACCCAGGTTCTTCGCGCGGTTTTGATGACGATGCGACCACATCAGTGGGTCAAGAACCTCTTCGTGTTGGCACCGTTGATCTTCGCCCAGAAGCTGAGCGACCCGCGTCGGGTCACGCTCGCCTTCTCGGCAACGCTGCTCTTCTCACTCGTCTCGAGCGCCGTGTACGTCTTCAACGACCTACTCGATCGGGAGGCCGATCGTCAACACCCGGTCAAGCGCTTCCGCCCGCTGGCCTCGGGAGCGCTCAGTCCTCGCGCGGGGATCGTGTTGATCGCCGCCCTCGTTTTTTTTGCCGTCAGCGGCGGGATCTGGGTCAATCCATTGTTCCTCGGCGTCGCCGCGACGTATGGGCTGCTGAACGTCGCCTACAGCGCGCGCTTGAAACACATCCCCTTCGTCGACGTGACGGTGATCGCCGTCGGGTTCATCTGTCGCGTGATCGCGGGCGCGGTGGCGATCGACGTGGCGATTTCGAAGTGGCTGCTGATCTGTACCTTCCTCCTCGCGATCTTCCTTGGGCTGGGTAAACGGCGGCACGAGCTGGCCCAGCTCTCGGAGAACGCGCAGCGCTCGCGCCAGGTCTTGGAACGCTACTCCCTTCGAGCCCTCGACGTCGCGATGCCGATCGTCGGCCTGTTGACCTGGATCGCCTACGTTCTCTATACTGTGGCTGCGGAAACCGCTCTGAAGTTCGGCACCCGACGCCTGATCGTCTCGGCACCGCTGATCGTCATCGCGCTGTTCCGCTTTCTCCAGCTTGCACGGCGCTCGCGGGTGAAGGACAGCCCAACGGACGCGATGCTCCGCGATCCGATCGTCGTCGGCTCGGCCCTGCTCTGGGGCGCGACGGTGATCGCGGTAATTTACCACGTCCTCTAGGATTCGACGATGCAGAAATCGGCGGTCGCCATCGCCCTCGCCCTCGCCCTCGTCTCGCTCGTCGCCTGCAGCGCGACGCGCAGGAAGCAGAGCCTCTTACCCCCAGGGGCGATCGACCGCAAGCAGCTGGTCGCGATGGTCGACGTCTTCCCGGGCCAGCGCTGGTTCCGGGCGCGCTACAACCCCGTGATCTGCAAGTGTCCCCATACCGAGATCGAGGTCGGCCGTCGCTGGGTGCGGGTCAGCCTCGACCCGGAAGATCGCGAGCGCGATGCAGTGCGCGCCTACTTGAAGCGCGCCGAGACCGATCGCCGCGGCGGTCTGGTCCGCACGTACCGTGTCTTCGGGAAACTCGACTCCGAGCTGCGCCACTGTGGCAGCCGCCTCTACCTGACACTGATCCTCAGTCGCTTCGAGCTTCCGTCGACGCCTTGAGCGCCGCCGCCTGACGTCGCTTGATATCTCTCGAGACAAGAGGCAGGCAGGTCAGGCCGAGGGCGATCCGGAAGAAGAGCTGCACCACGATGAACGAGGTCGAGAAGGCGTCGACGACGGGATCCGTCAACGCCCGCGTGTGTTGTGCCGTTTCGAGCACGACGAAGCTGGAAAAGAGCACGCGCATCACGACCTGGCCCGTACCGAGCCCCGAGACCGAGATCGGCAGCACGTTGATCAAGGTCAGGATCGGGACGAAGACCAAAAGAACGTGCAGCGGGATGAGGATCCCGAATAGCGGCAGGACGAGCCAATTGCTGAGGATGTAGACGCCGATCAGAGCGAGACGGACCGCTCCGATCGCGGCGTAGTCGACGAGCGAGGCGACGCGAAAGCCGTTGAAGACGCGCCACGAGCGGAGGCGCCCCAATACGAAGAAGTCGAACCCCCCGTTCCAATAGATCAGGCTGCCGACGAAGGCGCCGATGATCGCGACGTTCATCAACCGAATCCAGAGCGTCCCGCCCTCGAGCGAGACGAAATAGGTGCCGCCGAGGGAGAGGAGGTTGAGGATCGCCAGATCGAGGACGCTGATCCAGAGCATCGTGCCGAGGCCTTCGACAACGGGAACCTCGCGGCGCACCTTCATCATCAACGCGATGCTGCCAGCGGCGGCGTTGTAGTTGAGGATGTTGAGCAGGTACGAGGCGGCCTTGACGGGCAGGAGATCGCCCATCGACGTCGGGTGGTGAAAGCGAGAGAAGGCGAGCTTGAGCGAGAAGGTGTCGATCAGGTAGGTCACCGCGATGGTGAGCACGCTGTAGAGCACCAACAGACCGACGTCGACGCGGCGCACCGTGGCCCAAACGCGAGAAAGGTCGGTGGTGTGGACGAGGTAGCCGACGAGCGCGGCGGTCACGACCCAGGGCAAGAGCTGCATCGCCACACCGCGAACGGTACGTTTGATCGGTTGCTTTTCGGGCGTCGGCTCCATCCCACCTCGCGTCGGACTTCTGTTGTAGCACCGAGATGGAAAAAACGGCAAGCCGAACAGAACGGTCCGGTTCGGCGGACGGCGTTGTGGTACCGTCGAAGCGATGGGCGCGAAAACGATCACGAGCTTCGACCCCTCCCGAGAGCTGGCCCTCGAGATCCTCGAACGGGTCGAGCGCCAGGGGGCGTTTGCCTCGCACGAGCTGAACCATGCCTTCGCAGCGGTTGCGACGCTGGCCGTCGACGTGCGTCCACGACGCGCGTTCACGAGCGAGCTGGTGTACGGAACGCTCGCTCGACGAGGCCGCATCGATTGGTCCCTGGCGCGGGCGGTGGCACGAGGGCTCGACTCGGTGCAACCGCGCACGCTGACACTGTTGCGCCTGGCGGTCTACGAGCTGCTCTTCCTCGGCGATGTCCCCGAGCACGCGTCGGTGCACACGGCGGTCGAGCTCGCACGCCGTCGAATCCACCCATCGCAAGCGAAGTTCGTCAACGCCGTGCTGCGCACGGTGCTCCGACGACTCACCGAAGAGCCCGACGAGCTCGCGGCCCGCACCTCGCACCCCCAATGGATCGTCGATCTCTACCGCCGGCTCCTCCCGGAGGATGAGCTCGTCGCCGCGCTGGAGGCGAACAACGACCGCCCGCCCCTGACGATCCGCGCCCGTGGCGCTCGCGCCGAGCTCGCAGCGGAGCTCGCCAGCCTGGGATTCACGCTCCACGACGGCCGCCTCGCCCCGAACGCGCTGATCGTCGAAAACCCCGAAGGCCTCTTCGAGACCCAGCTGTTCCTCACGGGAGCGTTCGTCGCCCAAGACGAAGCGGCACAGCTGGTCGGCGAGCTCGCCGCCCCGCGCACAGGCGAGCTGGTCGTCGAGATCGGCGCAGGCCTCGGCGGCAAGACGACGCACCTCGCCGAGCTGAGCGGTGGCGGTGCGCGCATCCTGGCGCTGGACACCCACGCGGGGCGACTTCGCAGGCTGGAGGAGCGCGCAGCGGCGTTGGGATTGAGGGCGATCGAGACTCGACGACAAGACGCCACCGCACCGCTCGAAAGCTGGAGCGATCCGCTCGCGGCGAGCGTGGACTGTGTCGTGATCGACGCCCCCTGCAGCGGCCTCGGGGTCTTGCGGCGACAGCCGGAGATCCGCTGGCGCCGCGACCGCGAGGCGATCGCGATCTACGCCGCACGCCAGCGACAGATGATCGAGCGCGCGGGCGAGCTGTTGCGCCCAGGCGGACGGCTGATCTACGCGGTCTGTACCGTCACCGACGAAGAGGGACCTCGGCGGATTCGCGAGGCGATCGACAGCGGCCGATTCGAGCGCCTGCCGACGGCTGAGCTCGTCAACACGGCTGGATCGAGACTGCCCAGCGAAATCGTCACCGCCGAGGGCGATCTACGGACCTGGCCACATCGCGACCGCGTCGACGGCTTCTTCATCTCCCGCCTGCGCGCAACACACTAGCGAAGCGCCGACGACATCGAATCGGAGACCGAACCTCGACCCGAGCGCCTCGACTAAGACTGGATCTCGTAGCGCGCCTCTTCGGCCGCCTTGAAGTCGCGCAGCCGCTGATGCAGCGCAGCGTCGGAGAGCCCGAGGATCTGCGCCGCCAGGATCGCCGCGTTCCGCGCCCCCGACTTGCCCACTCCCATCGTCGCGACCGGAACGCCACCGGGCATCTGCACCATCGAGAAGAGGGAGTCGAAACCCTGCAGCGGTGAACCGGGAAGGGGCACGGCGATCACGGGGATCACGACCTCGGCGGCGACGACGCCGGCCAGATGCGCGGACATCCCCGCTCCAGCGATCACGACCCGCACGCCGCGCTCACTCAAGGTCGCGAGGTATTGGCGCAACTTGTTGGGTGAGCGGTGCGCCGAGAGCACCTGCACGTCGTAGGAGACGGAAAACTGATCGAGGACTTTCGTCGCCTCCCCCATGAGCGGGAGGTCACTCGTAGAACCCATGATGATCGAGACGTCGAATCGCGTTTGTGAGTCGGTCATCACCCACCTCCTGTTGACCGGAGGATACGTGGAGCCGACCGAGATGGCAAGCTAGCCGTTGGCGGCTTTGGCGGTGATCGTTTCGTCCTCGATGCTGGCGCGGGTGCGAACGATCCCGGCCTCGAAGGCGAAGTCCCAGAGCTTCTCGCGCAGTGCGCGACGGCCGCGGAAGAGCCTCGACATCACGGTGCCGATCGGAGAGCCGATGATGTCGGCGATCTCGCGATAGGAGAAGCCCTCGAGATCCGAGAGGATCACCACGGTACGAAACTCGACGGGGAGCTCGTCGAGGGCGCGCTGCACGTCGTCGGAGAGCGACTGGTGTGTCATCCGATGCTCGGGGTTGGCGCGCCACTCCGCCGAGGCGCGACAGACGAACGTATCGCCCTGGGCGATGCGCTCCTCTTCGAGCAGCGAACGCTCCTTGACGCGGCGGCGATAGCTGTTGATGAAGGTGTTGGTGAGGATCTTGAACAGCCACGCCCGGCAGTTCGTTCCCTGCTTGAACTGGTGAAAGTACGCGTACGCTTTGAGGTAGGTGTCCTGCGTCAGGTCTTCGGCGTCGCGCTCGCTCTTGGTCAGGCGCAGCGCTGTCGCGTACAACTCGTTGAGGTGGCCGAGCGTCAGCGTCTCGAATATTTTCCGCTTTCCGCCGCGGAACGAATCGGACTGTGTCATACTAGCCTCGTCAGCTGGCTTTAGGAGGGGTATCTACCCTCCGCTGTCGTCTACCGTTGGCAAAATCCATATCAAAGGTCGTGCCAACTTGTAACCGACCGAAACAGAACGAGAACCATTGATCCGGTCGGCACCGTTGTGGCCCCTGAGGCACGACGCTGTGTGATTTCGGCGACAAATCGCCGGGGTCGCTGCCTCTAACGTGTGTACGAACGAGTCCATTTTTCGGTTTACATCGACCGCCCGAAGGGTGATTTTATTGACGGAAATCCAGGGCGCCGCAACGATCGACATCCTTGAAATATTTCGGGTTGTGTGATAGTTTAGAAGATAACTACGTGTAAAATTGGGCAGTTTATGGATATGAATCGCCCCAACACAGTCGTCGAGTCGCCCGCACACGGTCGGGGCACAATAGCGGGTAGTCGGTAGATGGAACTAAAGCTGCACATTCAAGACGACGAAGGGCGAACCACGATCGTCCCGATCATCCGCGAAGAGATCTCCATCGGCCGCAAAGAGGGCAACACGATTCGGCTCACCGAGCAAAACGTGTCGCGGACCCACGCACGCCTCTTGAAGTCCAACGGACACATCTACATCGAAGACGCCGGCAGCTCCTACGGCACGCGGCTCAATGGCGTGCAGATCCAGGGGCGCACACCCGTCTCCCTCGGCGACCAGATCCAGATCGGCGATTACCTGCTGGCGGTGCACACCGAGGACGAAGAGGCGGCGCGGGCCGTCGCGCGAGCGCAGCAGCAGCAGAAGCCGCAAGGCGCCCCGGTTCCCGTATTGCCGGGCAACCCCGTCGCCCCGTCTCCGCAGGCGCGACCCCGCGGGTTCGACGACCGAGGCGGCGGCGGGACAGCGATCGTCCAGCTCGACCTCTCGCAGGTCGACACCGATACGTCGGCGGCGCGGGCTCTCGAAGCGCATGAGCAGCCGCGGCTCGTCGGACTCAACAGCGGGTTCGAGGGGCGCGAGATCCTGATCACCCGCTCCGAGTTCATCATCGGCCGGACCGACGACAACGACGCGATGGTCGACCATCGCTCGATCTCCCGAAACCACGCGAAGTTCGCACTCGAGGGCGGCACCTTCCAGGTCTACGACCTACGCAGCTCGAACGGGATCAAGGTCAACGGCGAGCGCTACGGAAAAGTCGCCGTCCGCCCTGGGGACATCGTCGAGTTGGGCCACGTCAAGATGCGCTTCGTCGGCCCGGGCGAGAAGTTCGTCTATCGCGCCGAGGACTACCGCGAGAGCTCGACGTCGATCGACGAGCCGGGACAATCGTCGAGCAAGAAGTACATCTTCTTCGTCGCGGGCCTGGCGATCGTCGCCGTCGGCCTGATCGCGATCTTCATCTGGCTGCGAATGCCGGTCGAGGTGAAGAAGAACGAGTCCAACGAGCGCGTCAAGAGGGTCACCAAAGAGAAGACGCCGACGCCCAAGCCCGATCCGAAAAACCTGACGCCCAAGCCGACGCCCAAGCCCGATCCGACCAACCTGACGCCCAAGCCGACGCCCAAGCCCGATCCGACCAAGCTGACGCCCAAGCCGACGCCCAAGCCCGATCCGACCAACCTGACGCCCAAACCGACGCCCAAGCCCGATCCGACGTTGAAACAGCCCGACCCGAACCAGATGGCGAAGGTGACGGCGCTATTGCAACAGGCGAAGCGGCTGCGCCAAGAGCTCAAGCCCGCCGAAGCGAAGACGAAGGTGCAAGAGGCCCTCAAGCTGGCGCCGGATCACGCCGACGGGAAGACACTGCTCGGCGACCTCGACAAAGACATCGAGGTGATGAAAGAGCTGAAGCAGATTCAGAAGCTCTCCAAGCAGCAGCGATACCGCCAGGCCTGGAAGAAGGTGAACGAGAAGCTCGCCACGCTGTCGCCGTCGAGCCCGTACCTGGCCAAGTTCAGCGAAGCGAAGATCTCGATCCGCGAAGAGTACATCGGCGACCTCGTCTCTCGGGCGAAGAAAGCGGCGCAGAAGAACAAGCACGACGCGGTGATTCGACTGTGCAAGGACATCTTGTCCGAAAGCCCGGACAATCAGACCGCCAAGACGTTGCTCGCGAAGGCCAAAAAAGAGAAGAAAGCGGCGTTCGAAAAGCAACAGGCCGAAAAGAAAAAGAAAGGCGACAGCAAGCAACGGGGGGCCAAAGCCGCCGAGCTCTACAAGAAGGGCAAGATGGCGATGATCAACGGCAAATTCGGTGATGCCCTCAAGCTCTACCAGGAGTGCCTGAAAGCGAATCCCGGCTTTGCGAGCGCCCACAAACAGCTCGGAATCATCTACGGTAGCCGCGGTAACAAGGCCGCCGCACTGAAGCACTACAAGACCTACCTCAGGTTGCGCCCGAACGCCAAGGACGCCGACGCCGTCAAGCTCGTAATCCGCAAGATGGGCGGTTGAGGCCGATGGCCCAGCGCGCCGAGTTTCCCCACATCGCAGCAGCCGTATTGGCGGGTGGCGAGTCCAAGCGCCTCGGGCGCGACAAGGCGCTCTTACCGTGGGGGCGCGGAACGCTGCTCGAGCACGTCGTTGCGATTCTGCGCCCGCTCTTCGACGAGCTCGTCGTCGTCTCCCGCGATCGCGAGCGCCTGGCGCACCTCGACGTACCCGTCGTGACCGATCGGCTGCGCGGTGCTCATGCCCTCGCGGGAATTCACGCTGCGTTGAGCGAAGCACCGAGAGAGCTGGTCTTCGTCTGCGCCTGCGATCTACCACTGCTCAGCGCCGACGCGGTCCGCCTCGTCTGCCGCCACGCCGCCCCGCAGACCGTGGTCGTGCCGCGCATCGGTGGGCGACTCGAGCCACTCTTCGCGCTCTATCCGCGAACGCTGGCGAGCGAAGCCGAGCAGCTGGCGCGCGCCGAAAACTACCGCCTGCGCGATCTCGTCACCCGCGGTTCCATGCACGAGCTCGACGATACGCAGTTCCGCGATGCAGGCATCCCGCTCGACGTGTTCGCCAACATCAACACGATCGAGGATCTCGAGGCCGTCCGCTCGCGCCACCTCGCCGCCTCGCACGGGTAGCGCGCGGTGACGGCGGCCAACCTCGGATGGTTTGCGCTGCGGCGCATCAGCTGGGCGCTCGTCGCGATCGCGCTCTTGGCGACGTTGGTCTTTTTGGTTCTTCGCGTCTTCACCCCTGGGGATCCGGCGATCAACATCCTCGGTGAGAACGCGAGCGAGGCCGATCTGCGGGCCTTTCGCCAGCGCTATCAGCTCGATCGCCCGCTGAGCGATCAGTATCGACACTTCGTCAGCAACCTGGCCCACGGCTCCCTCGGTCACTCGTACGAAGTCTTGCACCGCAAATACCCCGTAACCGCGGTGATCGCCGAACAGTTCCCCTGGACGATGGAGCTGGCGTTGGCTTCGATGTTCATCGCCTTCTTGATCGCCGTGCCCCTCGGCCTGATCTCGGCGCTCCGCCAGTACAGCTGGGTCGACAACAGCGCGACGCTGCTGGCCTTCCTCGGCGTGGCGATCCCGAACTTCTGGCTGGGGCCGATGCTGATCGTCCTGTTCACGATCAAACTACACTGGCTGCCGAACCCGGCGGGAGACGTCGTCCGCTTCACGTCGCTGATCCTCCCCGCGTTTGTCCTCGGCACCGCGCTCTCGGCCAAACTGATGCGGATGGTCCGCTCGAGCACCCTCGAAGTGCTGGACGAGGATTTCGTCCGAACCGCCCGAGCGAAGGGCGCCTCGTCGAGGCGCGTTCTCTTCCGCCATGTGCTGCGCAACGCGATGATCCCCGTGGTGACCGTGATGGGGATGCAATTCGGCGCGCTGCTCGGCGGAGCGATCGTCACCGAGAAGGTCTTCGCACGGCCCGGCCTCGGCACGCTGCTGCTGCACGCGATCGAGAAGCGAGACTTCAACGTCGTGCAGGGTTGCGCGGTGACGATTCTGCTCTGCTACATCGTCGTCAACACCGTCGTCGACCTGCTCTACGCCGCGATCGACCCGCGAATTCGGGTCGCCGGAGATGGGCGATGAGACGCCGAGACGAGGGGAGGGCGCGATGATCCGACGGCTCCTGGTGAGCACGAGCGCGGCGATCTTGCTCGCGATCGTGCTCCTGGCGTTGACGGCCTCATGGATTGCCCCCTACACGCCGCGGGATCGCGACGAGACCGCGCTGCTCGATCAGCCGTCGGCGACACACTGGCTCGGGACGGACGAGAACGGTCGAGACATCCTCAGCCTGATCATCTATGGCAGCCGCGTCACGGTCACCGTCGGGCTCGGCACGGTCGCGCTCTGCCTCGCCGTAGGCACGCTCCTCGGCCTGATCGCGGGCTACAGTCGGGGCCTCGTCGACGAGCTGTTGATGCGCGCCACCGAGGTCGTGCTCTCCTTTCCCGGGATCTTGCTCGCGATTCTGATCGTCTTCGTCGTGCAATCGCCAGGCACGCTGACGGTGATCCTCGCCCTCTCGGTCACGGGCTGGGCGGGGTATGCCCGCCTCGTCCGCGGGCAGGTGCTCCAGGCCCGAGAGCTCGAGTTCATCCGCGCCTCCGAGGCGCTCGGCGCGCGACCCGCGAGGATCTTGCTGCGTCACGTTCTGCCGACCATCCTCGGGCCGATCATCGTCCAGGCGACCTTCGGCGTCGCGGGGGCGATCCTCGCCGAAGCGAGCCTGAGCTTCCTCGGCCTCGGTCCGAGCGAGGCGACGAGCTGGGGCGCGATGCTCGATCAGGGCGCGGTGCTCTTCATCAAGAGCCCCTACCTCGCCATCGTCCCGGGCCTGGCGATCTTCAGCGTCGTACTGGCGATCAATTTCCTCGGCGATCGCCTGCGCGACGCCTTCGACCCGACGCAGAGGCACGATGCATCTTCGGCTCACTGATCGAACGGAGAGACGCCGCGCCCTCGGGCGCCTCCTGATCGCTGGCTTCGACGGCCTCAGCCCCTCGGCGGAGTGGAGGGCGATGCAGGCGCGCTGGAACCTCGGCGGCTACATACTGTTCCGTCGCAACATCGACTCCGTAGAGCAGGTCGCCGAGCTCAACGCCGAGCTGCGGGCCCCTGCAGGGGCCGGCGCAGCGACGATCGCCAGCGTCGACCAGGAGGGTGGCCGAGTGCGCCGCCTACGCGAGGGTGTGACGCCGATTCCGCCGATGCTCGAGCTCGGCCGGCACGGCACAGAGGCCTGCGAACGCGTCGGAGAGCTCGTCGCTCGCGAGCTCTCCGCCTTGGGCTTCACCCTCAACTTCGCCCCCGTCCTCGACGTCTTCACCGAGCCGCGAAACACGGTCATCGGCGATCGAGCCTTCTCGACGTCGCCCCAAGAGGCGACAACACTCGCCCTCGCCTTCGCCAGGGGGCAACATCGCGGGGGCATCGCGACCTGCGGCAAGCACTTTCCGGGCCACGGTGACACGCTGCTCGATAGCCACGTCGCGCTGCCCCGCGTGAGCCACCCCCTCGAGCGCTTGCGACAGCTCGAATGGCTCCCCTTTCGCGCTGCGAGCGAGGCGGCGCTACCGCTGCTGATGACGGCGCACGTGATCGTCGAGTCCCTCGACCCGATGTGGCCGGCGACGCTGAGTGAGACCGTGTTGGCATACCTGCGCGACGAGATCGGCTTCGACGGGCTGCTGATCACCGACGATCTCGAGATGGACGCCGTGGCGAAGAACTACGACTGGCCGACGACCGTCCGCCGCGCACTGTTCGCTGGCGTCGACCTCTTTTTGGTCTGTCATTCGCTCGACAAGCAGCTCGAGCTCCTCGACGAGCTCGAGCGGCAGGTTGTTCACGACATCGCCGCCCGACGGCGGGTCGAACGATCTCTGGAGCGCGTCTCCCGGTTCCACGAGCGCTTCGCCACGGCACCGTTCCACGTCGATCGCGCGGCGCTGCGACGCGTCGTCGGTAGCCCGAGCCACCTCGCAGTGCTGCAGGCCCTCGGCTTCGATCAGGGGATCGGATCGGTCTGAAGATTCGCCTCGCAGAGCTGGTCGACACAGCTCGAGCCGCTCTCACAATCATCGCTCGTGGTGCAGAGATCGACGACGCAGAGCGTGTCGATGCACGTCCCGTTGGTGCAAGCGTTCTCTGGACAACGGAAGGGGTCGATGTTGTCGACGACGTTCAGCTCACCGACGACCTGGGTTCGATGTCCCGCGCGATCCTCGACCGTGAGAGAGACCTGAAACGTGCCGACGAGGTCGAAGGTATGGCTCGCGGTCTGCGTGCTCGTCACCAGCGCCGGGGTTCCGTCTCCAAAGATGAAGGTGTAGGTCAGCTGTCCGTCGGGCTCGGCGTCTCGTGAGCGCGAGGCGTCGAAGCTCACAGGCTCGCCGCGCTTGACGATCAGCGGGTGGGAGAGCGCTGCTCGCGGCGGATCGTCGCTCGCCGAGCTCCCTCCACCACCACCACACGATGTCGAAAGGAGCAACACCAGAGCCAAAAAGCAAACCCAACCGCGATCCATCATCGTTTCGCCGCCAACGCCGTTTCGGCAAATAGTATCAAAACAACCGCCAGAATTGCAAACGGCCACAGATTCAGCCGCTGCTTCGGTTGACCCGGGGGCGTCCGCGCCAACGTCGTGCCGCGCGACGAGCTGCCGAGGCGCAGGCGCTTCTTGACCTCGGAAAGCTCGGCGGGCCGCAGATCCGAATCGGAGTGGCCGAGGGTGACGACGAAGCGACTGACGAGTCGACGACGCGAGCCGCTCAGCGACTGCTCGACCAGATAGACGCCAGGTAGCGCTGTGTCGCGATAGACCAGACGCCGCGAGCGGCCCCAGTGGGAGGAGGAAAATTGCTTGACTCGACCATTCGGCGCATGGACGACGACGGACTCGACGTTCTTGTCGATCTCGATCGGGTACTCCGAATGTACGCGAACCGAGGTTGGCGGCGGGACACGGGTCCCACCACCGAGGACGCGCGCGATCTGGTGCACGAAGGGCAAGAACCCGGACTGAATCGCAAAGTCGCTCCAGTCGCGGTCGATCGTCGTCGTGAAGAAGAAGACACGACCCGCCTTGACGCGACGTTCGACGAGCGCGGGAGAGCCGTTGTCGAACGAGAGCAGCACCTTCGCGTCGCCGAGCCGACGCTCGAGCAGCAGAAACTGCGAGGTGTGCCCGGCGAGCAGGCGACGTCCGGGAGAAAAGGCGCGGAAGAGCGGGTGTCGCGAGTCGACTTTGCCGAAGAGCAAGGCCCGCAGCTTCGCCTCGGGCGAGCGGGGATCGACGACGATCTTCACGCCGCGAACGGTGTAAGGCAGAAGCTCGCGAAAGACCGAATTGTAGTCGGGCGTGACGTTGGAGCCCGAGGTGATCAGCAATCCGCCGCCCTTCTCGACGAAACCCACGACGCGCCGCACGACGGACCGCGGCAGCGCCGCTACGTTGAGCAAGAACATGGCGTCCACGTCGGTCAGCGATTGCGTCGCCAGCTCGTCTGGTCGAATGGTCTGGAGCCGCACCTTGGTCCGCGCGTCGGCACGCGGTTGGAGCGCCAGGGAGACGAAGTAGCTCTCGTCCAGGTAAGGCACCGTGCGCGGCGCTCCGTTGACCAGCAGAACCGAGATCGACCGATTCTGCCGAACCAGAAACGGATACTCGTTGTCGAAGGCGAGCGCATCCGCGGGAATTCGGGCGTATCCCACGCGATCTCCCTTGCTCTCGACTTTGATCAAGAAGCGCTTCTGCGCCGCCTTCCCCGGCGCCAGGGGCTGATCGAGGTAGCCCTTGACCGTACGCCCCTCGATCTCGATCTCGATCGGCTTGAAGAACGCCCGCTTGGTGTAGTTGGCGATCGTGACGACGACGTTGAAGTGCTGGGGCGACACGTCGGGGGCTGGCTCGACGGCGACCGTGCGAATCGCCAGGTTTTCACGAGAAGAGGTGGGAGCGATCGACTCGAATCGCACGATGGGGGCGGCCCCGAGACCCCACGGTGCCTCGACCCCGCTCCAGACGTGGCGCGAATGGTCGCTCAGAACGACGATCTCGCGCTGTAGATGAGCTGGCGCCTTGCTCAAGATGCTGTCCGCCAAGCGTAGCGCACCGAGCATGTCGGTCTCCTTCGTCGAAAGCACGACGCTCGCGAGAGACTCACGCAAGCGGCTGACGTCGTAGGTCAAACGCCCGATTGGCGCCGACGCGGGGCGCGAGGCGAAGACCAGCGCCACCATCTCGTCTCCGCGGGTCCGGCGAAGCAGCTCCTGCAGCCGTTCGCGCGCCCGCTCGAGGTTACTCGTCGTTCCATCCGTCGCCGCCATGCTCCAGGAGTTGTCGAAGACGTAGACCGTCGCCGACGAGGTCATCCCGCCGAAGCTGGTCAACCGGTCGGTGTGGGTGAAGGGCTTGGCGAGGGCGATCGCCAGAATGACCAACAAAGCGATGCGCGCCAACAGGACGAGCAGCTGCCGTAGCTTCATTCGGCGGATCAGGTTCTTGCGGCTACGCAGGATGAACTCGATCGCGGCGAAGCGCTTGCGCTCGGCGCGGCGTCGGTTGAAGAGGTGGATCGCCACCGGAATCGCCGCCGCCAGTGCACCCCAGAGGTAGAGTGGTAGCTCGAAGCTCATCCGCCGCCTCGACCGGTGAGGAAGCGGTTGACGACGACCTCGACGGGCACCGCGCAGTCGACGAGCTGATAGCTGATGTCGTTCTCCAGGCAGCGGTGCTTGGTCTCGGAGAGGAAGCGCCCGAGCTCCTGAAGATAGGCGTCGCGGATCATCCGCGGCTCGGCGAGCACGCGCTGCGCGCTCTCCATCCCCTCGAAGCGCGTCACCTTGTGGAACGGGAAGGTCAGCTCGTCGGGGTCGAGCACGTGAAACAGCGTGACCGAGAGGCGACGAGCCCGCAGTCGGCGCAGCAGCTGAAAGACGCTGTCGGCGTCGTCGAAGAGATCGCTGAGCACGAACGCCACTTCGCGGCGGCGCGCCAGCTCGCTCAGGCGCTCCAGCCCGGCGGCCACTCCGACCGTTCCCTGAGGCTCGACCTCTTCGAGCGCCGTGCAGAGGGGATACAGATGGGAAAACGCTGCCCGCGGCGGCACGTAGGTCTGTGTCTCGGCGCCGTGGACGATCAACCCGACGGCGTCGGCCTGCACCAGAAAGAGATACGAGAGGGCCGCCGTCAGATACCCAGCGGTCTCGTACTTGGTGCGCGCGCCCGAGCCATACCGCATCGACTCCGAGGCGTCGATCACGAAGTAGACCTTGAGGTTGCTCTCCTTCTCGAACTGCTTGATGTAGTACTTGTCGGACTTCGCGGCGGCCTTCCAATCGATGTGTCGGATCTCGTCGCCGGGTGTGTACTCTTTGTGCTCCGCGAATTCGATCGACGCGCCGCGGTGCGGGCTGCGGTGAATCCCCGACAGACGTCCCTCCATCGGCCGTCGAGCCTTGTATCCGACGCGTCCGAGACGAGAGAAGAGCTTCGAGTCGAGGTATTTCGGTTGATCCGGCACGCGCGCCTCCACGAGACCGCTAGGGTCCGACGGTCTCGAGCAGCCGCTCAACGATCTGCCCCGCGCTGACGCGGTCCGCCTCGGCGTGGAAGTTGGTGACGATGCGGTGGCTCAGCACATAGGGCGCCAGACGCGAAACCTCGCTCGTCGAGACGGCGACCTGACCGTGCAAGAGCGACATCGCCTTGGCCCCGAGAATCAGATATTGCGACGCCCGTGGACCCGCGCCCCAGCTCACGTACTCGCGGACGAAATCGGGAGCCGACGGCTCGTTGGGCCGCGTGGCGCGCACCAAGCGCACGGCATAGGCGAGGACGTGGTCGGCGACGGGCACACGCAGCACTAGCTGCTGCATCCGCAAGATCCGCTCGGGGGTGATCACCTTCTCGAGCATCTCGGCGACGCCACCCGTGTTGCGGCGGACGATCTCCATCTCCTCTTCCAGCGAGGGGTAGAGCACCTGAATCGAGAACATGAAACGATCGAGCTGCGCCTCGGGGAGCGGGTAGGTCCCCTCCTGTTCGATCGGATTCTGCGTCGCGAAGACGAGAAACGGCGGCTCGAGCTGGTAGGTCGTCCCGCCCGCCGAGACTTGCAACTCCTGCATCGCCTGCAAGAGGGCCGCCTGCGTCTTCGGCGGTGTGCGGTTGATCTCGTCGGCGAGGAGGATGTTGGAGAAGATCGGCCCCTTGAGAAACTTGAAAACGCGCCGACCGGTTGCGCGGTCTTCCTCGAGGATGTCCGTCCCCGTGATGTCCGAGGGCATCAGGTCGGGGGTGAACTGGATCCGGTTGAACCGCAGACTCAGCGCCTCCGAGAGCGTGCTGATCAACATCGTCTTCGCCAACCCGGGCACGCCGATAAAGAGGCAGTGACCCTTGGCGAAGAGGCTGGTCAAGAGGATCTCGACCACCGTCCCTTGACCGATGATCCGCTTGGAGATTTCGTGCTGGATGCGCTCGCGGCAACTGCGGAGCTCTTCAATTTCGGACAGCTCGGCATCGGTGGGCGCCAACGCCGCCTGCTGACCTACTTGCGTCGTCATTTCACGTCCTGTTCGCGGCTGAGGATCTTCATCTTCTGCCAACTGCTCTTGGCCAACCGCTCGTCACCCTTCAACTGGTAAACCTTGAATAACATACGATGAATGTCGATATCAAACGGATTGATCCGCTCGGCGCGCAGCAGATGCTGCAACGCGAGATCGTAGGCTTTGGTTTCGAAGAAGGCGCGTCCGAGATAGAAATTGACCAGGAAATAGTCCGGGTAATAGCGCGTCACAGCGCGCAGCGTGTCGATCGCCTTCTGGGAGAGGCCGAGCTCGAGATAGGCATGCGCCAGTTTCGCCTGCACCATCGGTTTGACGTCGCCGATCAACCCCGTCGCCTTGCGATACTCTTTCACCGCCGCACGATAGCGACGGCGAGCGCGCAGCAGGTCACCGAGGTAGACGAAGCGACGCGCCTCTTTTTCCTTGATCATCCCGAGCTCGGCGCGCCGCTGATCGTTCGCCTTGCCCTTGAAGAGCTTGCCGACGGGCACGAGGCCAGGATAGCTGCGCAACGACTGAGCCCCGAGCCAGCGGCGCCACTCGCGGTTGAACTCGCTGAAGGAGAGCGAGAGCACCTGCTTGATCGCCTGCTTGTCGCTCAACCCTGTGGTCATCGCGTCTAGCAGACGGCGCACGAGCGGGGCACCGCCCTTCTCGTACATCTGTTGCACCGCGGTGAAGACCTCGGCGAACGCGAGCGCCGTCTCCGCCTGGCTCGGCAGCTTGGCCATCGAGGGGCTCATCTTCGCGAAGCTGATCAGCTTGCGTCCCTTGAGGGCCTGCGCGAGCAGGTGCTCGTGGATCAGCGAAAGACGCGCCGCCTTCTCTTCTCGCCAGCGGTTCTCGAAGAACTTGGCCAGCCCTTCGTGGAGCCAAACCGGCACGCTGTTGTGGGTCTTGCGCGTGATCACGAAGTGGATGTACTCGTGGGCCAGGGTGTCGAGCCAGTTGTAGCCCCAGACCAGCGCTCGCGGCGAGACGATCATCATCCGGTTGAATTTGCAGATCGCGATCGTACCGCTAGTGGTGATCTCGGCCAGGGTCAGCGGTGTGACGCGGGCGAGCTGTTCGGTCGAGGGGTAGATCTCGACGATCACGGGCCCCGTTGGGCGATAGTCGAAGATCCCGCCGAGCTTCTGCCAGGCGAGATCGAGGGCGAGCCCGGCCCCCTCGAGGAGCACCTCGTCGAGCCCCGGCTGATAGCGAATGACGAAGTGACCCTTGGGGCTTCGATAGGATTTGAACTGGCGGGTCATCTCGAGCGCGCCCTTCGCCATCGTGTGGTAGTAGCGCACGAGGCTCAACCGTTGGCGCGTCGCGTCGAGTCCCTCGAAGATCGTCACCGCCGCCCTGTATTCCCCGCGCAAGAAGGCGAGAATCCCGCGCAATGTCTTGACCTGGGGGTCGTCGGGAAAGGCGCGGGTCAAGGGCGCGAGCTTCTCCTCGGCGACCTCGATCTGCCAGCTGCGAAAGCGATTGAGGATCTCGACGATCGCCGACGACTGGGGCGCAGCGCGAAGCGTCGTCGGGAGCAGGAACACGCTCCAGAGCACGACGACGCCGACCAACCACCGCGCCGAGCGCGTCGCCGATGCGATGGCAGCGCGTGCGCTAGGTCTACCCGCCCGCGCTCGCTGGTCGCTGGCGTAGGTCACGCCCGCGCTCGGTCGCGATCGCCCGCGGTCGTCTCGTTGCTCGGCAGAGGTTCGGTTCATTGTACGTTTCGTCGTAAAATCGCTTCGTAATACTGTTTGAGGAGCTGCTCGTAGCGCTTGGGCACGTTTCCGCGCTCGCGGTACGCCCGCAGCACCTCTTCGGTGAACTGCTTGGGCGGCTTGTGGTCGTCGGCCGTCGGAATCCGGACACGGTCGGTGTCGGGACGAATCGAGCCGATCTGCTGTCGCGGTGACTGCTTGAAGGTCTTTTCGAGATTCTGCTGCAAGCGCTGCAAGCGCTCGATCGCGCTCTTCTCGTGGAACTCCGCCTGCAGCGGGCTGCTCTCGCCAAGTCGCCGCCCGGCCCGCTCCATCGAGCGCCGCACGTCCTGCATCAGCTCGCGCACTTCGCGGCTGATGATCGGATAGTCTTTGCTCAACTTGCGCAGCTCGTCATAGGTCTTCTCCAGCTTCTGCGAGAGATTGCTCTGGCGCTTCGAGAGCCGCTGTAGGCGCCGCTTCTCCGGCTCTCCGAGCAGCTTGCGCTGCCCCTTGAGCATCTGGCGGATCTCATCGGAGATCTCCTGGGCCAGGGGCAACGAGCGTTCGAGCTGTTTCTTGGCGAGCTTGAGCGGTCGTTGCCGCTTGTTCGTATCGCGCAGTGAGCGAAACGTGAGCTGCGTCTCGAGCTCGCGGCGCAATTTCTTGATCCCCTGTCGCGTCTCTTCGGCGAGCTTGAACGCCTCTTTGACGTCGAACTGCTTGAGCACGTCCCGCAGGTGCTGCGCGCGCCGCTTGAGATTCTGTAGCGCCTGGCGATCGAGGGAGTGCAGCGGCTTGCCGCGAATCCGCCCGAGCTTGTGCTCGAGTTGCCTCACCTTGGCGAGTTGTTTCTTGAGGAACTTGTCCATCTGCTTGCGCATCAGACGCTGCAGCTTCTTGTTGTACGCCTCGGAGATCTTCGAGGTCTTGCTCTGAATCCGACGCTGTTCGCGCTCGAGCCGCTCGAGCTTGCGCGTCATCTTCTTCACACCTTGATACGCGGCGGAGAACTTCTCGTTCTGAAAGCGACGTAGGTCGCGGTTCATCGATGCGCGCAGGTTCTGCAGCTCGTTCTGCAGATTGTTCGCCATGTTCAGCGCCTCATCGTACTTGCCCTTGGCCAAGAGCTCCTTCATTCGGCGCAGGCGGTCCTTCATCTTGCTCAAGCTGGTCATGTTCTTGCCGTGCTTGAAGGCGCTCCGATTGAAGCGCTCGTCGGGCAGCACGGTCGTCGGCGCCGCGAGCTGCTTCATGATCTGTTGCAGCTTCGTCTCGAGTGCGGCGATCTTGCGCTTCACCTCGGCTGCCAGCTTCGCGTTGGGCTTGTTCTTGAGCTGATTCATCAGCTCCATCAGGCGATTTTGGTCGCTGAGCAGGTCCTTGACGCTGCTGAGCACGTTCTCCTGCTTCTGTCGACCGATCAGGTTCTGGACGAAGGGGATGTGCTTCTCGAGCGCCCCGATCTGGGACTCGTTGATCCGGAAGAGCGACGTCAAATCCGAGAGATTGCGCTGCCCGCCGTGGTGCAACAGCATCGACTTGAGCTGCCGCGTCTCGTCGGCGTTGAGCTTCTCGATCGAGGCGAGAATCGCGCCATAGTCCTGCACGACCTCGAGACGAGTCAGCGGATCCTTTTGCAAATCGCGGCGAAGGGCTCGCAGCTTCTCCTCGAGGTCGCTGCTCGCCTTGGAGATCGCGCTCTGAGCACGAAACAGAAGGTCGTAGCGTTGGAGCGCCCGCTCGTCGATCGGGCTCTCGAGGCGATCGCCGAGCAAGCGGATCATCGCCTCGACGAGCTTCACCTGCCGACGGAGCAGCTGTTTGTGTTTTCGCTGAGGCGAAAAGATTCGGATCAGGATCGCCGAGCTCCGCGTCTTTTTGTGCCCCTGGACCTCATCGTTGTCCAGCACTTCGAGCCAGCACTGGAGCTGATCGCCTCGCGTCAGATCGAGCTTGGCCAGCTCGAGCTCTTCGTTCTGCGAGCGATAGAGCTTCTGCGACGACGAGAACGACTTGAGTCGGAGGCGCTTCTCCTTGTTGCGCGGCGTGCAGACCAGATCGATGCGGCTGAGTCCGAAGTCGTCGCTGGTGACGAAGCGCAGCGGCAGCCGATCGGTCGGGTTGAGCTCGATCTCTGGCGGCATGTTCACCCACTCGACCTCGGGGGGCAGATCACGCTCGGCCTCGATCGTGCGCCACGATGTCTCATCGGTGCGCGACCCGCGATGCTCGATACGGAAGCGGAAACGCTCGGGCCCATCGACGACGAGAGAGCCGCGTGCCAGCCCGCTGCGCGGGTCCAAGCGCAGGTCGATCGGCTTGTTCGCCACTCCTTTGCGCAAAAGCACGATCCGATCGGCGGGAAATAGCGGCCGTGTCTCGAAGCGAACGCGAGTACCGCGCAACGCCGTAATGTCGCCGCGGGTTCCGCGAATCGTCTTCGGGGCGAGCCCGGTATAGGCGGGATAGATGTACCGTAGCGTCAGATCGCCGACGACGACCTCGCTCTTGCGCGTGATCACGAGCCGCGGCGGCACACCGTAACGGCGGCTGTCGACGAGCTCACGAAAGCCGAGGAGAAACTGGCTCGGCAACGCGGCGATGGCGACGGCACAGGAGAGCAACATGATGCCGGCGATCCGATAGTTCTGCGTGGCCCGCCCATCGGCGAGGATTCGACGCACGTCGAGGGCCGCGCAGTGCCGCGCGGTGCGGCGGTAGAGCTCGGCCAAGAGAGCCGACGAGAAGCCACGTCGACTCGAGACACCCGCCGTGAAATCGACCGAGCTCGAGAGATCGTTGCGCAACGCCGGGTGCCGTCGTTCGAGATAGCT
This sequence comes from Myxococcales bacterium, assembly GCA_020430585.1. Classification (GTDB taxonomy): domain Bacteria; phylum Myxococcota_A; class UBA9042; order JAGQJP01; family JAGQJP01; genus JAGQJP01. Next base: position 31,212 of record JAGQJP010000665.1, read on the forward strand.
CGCGACCGTCACCAGAGAGCGAAAGCGGAAGAACGGCACGACGAGGATCGCGATCACGGTGCCAGCGACCATCACCGCGGCGGCGATCGCGACGACGATCCGAAAGAGCGCCACGTTCTGCACGACCCCAGCGCCGAAGACCGCTACGGCCATGAGCGGAATCGCCAACACGATCCAGGCCGAAAGCGCCGTGCCGAGTTGGCGCCACGCGATCGTGTAGCGTGCACGCGTAAGAAAGGCCATGATGGAGCGTTGATCGTTCGTCATAAGAGTTGGCGGGGTGCGTCGCTAACCGTCTTCGTGAATCCCTTGCGGTACAAGCGTCGATTGTAGCAGAAATATTCCCCCGACGCCCGGCCTTTCGACAGCTCGCGGTCCTCGATGTCGAACGATTTACTTTTGACCCGAGCTCCTCTATGATTTCATCTCGATTCGACCGCTGCACCATCGGTAATCGGTCCAAATAATTTTTGAATTTTCGCCCCGTTTGTTCGTCGTACAAGCAAGTGGTTGGAGCGCCGGGTTGGAGTTCGACGACCGACAACTCGTAAGACGCTGTCAGCAAGGTGATCGCGAGGCGTTTCGCCTGTTGGTCGAGCGTTACCAGCGGAAAGTGTACCGCTTGGCCTTCGGGATGGTGCAGAACCCCGATGACGCGATGGACATCGTCCAGGAAGCGTTCATCAAGGTGCATCGGTACATCGACAATTTCCAGGGGAACTCGAGCTTTCAGACCTGGTTGTATCGGATCGCCTCGAACATCTGCATCGACCACTTGCGACGTGGCGGACGCCGCGCCGCCGTCGAATACGACGACGAGCTGCGCCACGAAAGCGACGACGATCCCTCCGACGGAGCGATCCAAACGCGGACCGAATCGCCGGAACGGACGCTCGGGCGTAAGGAATTGAACGGAAAAATCCTAGAGGCAATCGAGGGTTTGAGCAAGAAACATCGACAAGTGATTCTCCTTCGAGAGATCGAGGGGCTATCATATGAAGAGATCTCGGAGGCGCTCCAGATCAACAAAGGTACTGTGATGTCTCGACTGCACCACGCACGGTTGCAGTTGAAGAAGAAATTGCAATCGTACCTTTCGAACTGAGGCGATCGCGATGGACGAACGACGAAGAAAAGAGCTTGAGCGGCTATACGATGGGGAGCTCTCTCCCGCGCGGGCACGACGCGTGCGCGAAGAGCTCGAACGCGATCCGGCGATGCGGGCCGAGTACGATGAGATCTGCTCGCTGAGCCAGATGCTGCGCGAACCCTTCGACGAGCACGAAGAGTCGGTCTCGTTCGACGGGCTCTGGAACCGAATCGAGCGGGGGATCGAAAAAGAGCAACCCCTGCCCTGGACGACGCGCGTGGCGATCGCGATTCGCGAACACTTCGCGCTCTATCGAGGTGCTTGGGTAGCCAGCCTGGCGACGGCGTGCGCGCTGTTGATTCTGCTGCTGCCCGCCGTACTGAAGAAGCCGACCGAGCAGGGTGGCGCGCGCGAGTCTGCGCCGATCTCCAACGAGATGCGCGTCGAGACCTGGGAGGTCGAGAAGGGTGACGTGATCGTCAAGTACCCGAAGTCCAAAGACCAGCCCGCGGTGATCTACCACCTCGTCGACGACGACGAGTCGGATCGCAACGAGAAACCCAAACCTGAATCGCGAAAGACCAAGTCGCCCACGAGTAAGCCCAAGAACGACAAGCCCCTATGAAGTTGATTGCGCTCTGCGCGTTGTTCGCGACGATAACGACCGCAACCGAAGCCGCGCCGCAGGATACAACGACGGCGTCCTTCGAGGTGCGGGTGATCGCCGCGGCGCGCGAGCGTAGACCGACTCGAGACCCCGATATTTCGCCGAGAATGGCGCGTCAGCTCGGGCGAACATTTAGCAAGTTCAACAGTTTCAAGCTCGTCAAGCTCGTCACCTTCCGCGCGGCCGCCAATGTCAAGAGCCCGATGGCGCTCCCGGGATTCGAACATCCCCTGCAGTTGACCTACCTCGGGATGAAAAAGAACTTCATTCGCATCTATCTCGAGCTCCTCGGGCTGCGCACCCAGGTTCGCGTGCACAACGGCGGGACCTTCTTCCATGCGACCCAGCGACGTCGGTCGCTGACGATCATCGCGGTCACCTCTCGCGTGCCCTGACAGCGCTCAGGAAAACCGCGGTTGCCAAGCGCTTGACGTATCCTCTATAATCTAGCAAATTCCAGGCTTGGGCCATTTGTACAACCACAATCGGAAAATCCAAGAAGTGGACGACATGACAGGCAAGAAATTATTGAGCTACGCCGTTTTTACCGCCGTATTGTTGGCGGGCATTGCTCCGGCCTTCGGGCAGGCCTGCACGGACAAAGAGAAGGCGAAAACCCACTATCGTCAAGGGTACGAGCTGTTCACGCAGGAGAAGTACAAGGAGGCGATCGAACAGTTCACGATGGCGCAGAAGTTCTGTCCCGCTCCGCCAAACTTGTACAACATCGCGAAGAGCCACGAGAAGCTGGCGAACTTCGAAGAGGCGATCAAGTTCTACAAGGGCTACCTCGAGTCCTATCGCAAGAAGAACAACAAGCTCCCGCCGGACTTCAAGAGCATCAACGAGACGATCAAAACGATGCAGGACAAGCTCACCGAGTCGTTTCCGTTGCTCGTCGTCCGCAGCACGCCGAAGGGCGCGACCGTCTATCTCAACAACAAGGACACCGTCCGCGGCACGACGCCGTTTCAGACGAACCTGCGGCCGGGTACGCATACGCTCTATCTCGAGTTGCCAGGCTACGAGCCGTTCAAGACCGAGTTCACGCTCGAGAAGAAGAAGAACCTGACCCTCGAGTTTCAGCTGACCAAGAGCCAGCGTGTCGGCTACTTGACGATCAACGTCAACGTGCGCGGCGCGAAGATCTACGTCGACGGCAAGGTGATCGGGATCTCGCCCTACCGCGACAAGATCCTCGTCAACGAAGGCAAGCACCAGATCGTCGTCGAGCAGGGCGACAAGTACACCAAAGCGGAAGACATCGTCAACGTGCGCAAGGGTGACAACATCACGCGGGGCTACAGGCTCAAGCTGATCAGCCCGCCGATCAGCTGGCGCGGTGCGGTTGGTTGGACCTTCATCGGTGTCGGGCTCGCGGGGATCGGAACCGGAATCTTGTTCAAGTTCCTCGCGGACAAGAAATTCAAGGACACGAGTAGCTTCAAGCTGCGAAAGAACCTGTCGATCACTGGCTACGCCCTCGGGAGCATCTTGATCGGCGCAGGAATCGGCCTCGTCGTCTGGGAGTATACTCGCGCCGCAGTCGACGAGAAGGATTTGGTGTACATACCGCGCCTGCAGCTGATCCCCACCAGAGGCGGAACGGTTGGTGTGGGTGCGAGCTGGGGTTGGACATTCTGAGAACGCGCCGTCAGCGAATAGGAGATCGGCAACATGCGTAGACGTATATTCTTTCTCGTGATCGGTTCTCTGCTGCTCGCCGCGGCCGGCTGCGCCGTCGGGATCGAGCCGCCGGACCCGACGGGGATGGTCAAGATTACAGGTGGGGACTTCCGCTTCGGCGAAACCCAGACCTGCTTCAACAACGACAGCAACAACTGCAACGACAGCCAACCGTGGCCGGGCGTCACGGTTCACGTCAAGGACTTCTATCTCGACAAGACCGAGGTGACGAACTTCCAATACGAATACTGCGTCGCCAAAGGCCAGTGTCCCAAGCAGGACACCTTCGGTACGGGCGGTAGCACGAGCGAGCCGACGCTCTTCCCTTACTACGAAGAGAAGAA
>JAGQJP010000072.1 GCA_020430585.1 Myxococcales bacterium
GACGTCGCAGTCACCATGGGTGCGGCATCCCGGTCGACAGACCTTGGTCAGCGGGTCGCAGACCTCGTTGGCCTTGCACTGGCTGTGCTGGCTGCAACTCTGGGTCGTGTCCCCGCCCGACGTATCGGGCGTCAGCGTGTCGCCGCTCGTGGTGTCGCTGGGCGTGGCGTCCGCTACAGTCGTGTCGCTGGGCGTGGTGTCCGCTACGGTCGTGTCGCCACCGCCGAGCCCATCTTCGCCGCCCGTGCCGTCCAGACCGCTGGTGCCGTCGGGTACGACGCCAGGTTGGCAGAGGCCGTCGCTGCAGACGCCCGTCGGGCACTGGAAGTTCTCGAGGCATTGCCGCTGCACACAGCGCTGTGCATCGCAGAACTCGTGGGACGCGCAGTCGCCGTTGGTCTGACAACCCGTGGTGCCGCTCGTGCAGACGCCCGCGCTGCAGACCTGGCCGGTCGCACAGTCAACGGCGCTAGTGCAACTCGACTGGCTCTTGCTCGAGCAGGCGAGGGCGGCGACGCACAACAGGAGGAGCACGGCGTGCCCCGTATATCGCAGACGTGTTCTCATGCTGACCCCCTTGTCGCAGCGGGCATCGGGGCCCGCGATGGTCGAGGGTCGAATGATAGTCAAAGCGATGAAGCCGCGCAAGCCGAAAGCGCCGAGTCGATCGAGCTCGAAGCAGAGACCGGACTGCAGCCCTTGGCAGAGATGCCGGCATACGCTCCTAGAGGCAGTAGTCGTCGTCGTCGAGACAGCGATGGATCACGAGCAAGTACTCCCCAGGGAGCTCGGTACCGCCCGAGACGTAGGTGTCGAGCACGAGATAGTAGACGCCGGAGTCGAGCTCGGCGTTGATCGTCTTGTCATTGCGCTCGAGGCACGCCGCTTCGGTCGGCGCGCCGGCGAGCAGGTGCAGATCGACGTCGACCGAGCCACCGTCGCCGTCGAGCACGATCGCCCGAATCCGCGTCTTCCGGTTGAGCTCGAAGCGGTAGACGTACTCGGGCCCGCTCTCGTCCTGGGTGGCGTTGCAGCCGCTGTAGGAGGCGAGGACGCGATGCGGGGAGAGGGCGGTATTGCGTCGGTCGCTGTAGGGAAAGCCGTCGATCACAAAGGGCTTCTCGATCGACCCGTCGCCATCGGGCAGCGGAGGGGGCGTCGGGTCGAGGGTCGTCTCGGGCTCGAACATCGCCCGCCGCACACGGTCGAAGGCCTCGAGCGTCAGCAGGTTGCGCAAGTTGAAGCCGTACTCGAGCCCCTTGGTGGTGAAGTAGCAACCGCCGCTGGACGCGTCGGGGTAGTAGATGTTCGGGTGGATCTGGTCCGGCGCCAAACCGAAGCCGGGCAGCGAGAGCATCGGCGTGTGGAAGTCGACGAAGGGAATCTGGCGCTGCTCGGCGAAGCCGCGGACCATCGCGTTCAGCGTGTGGGCCCAAGAGTCTAGAAGCGGCGTCTTCTTGTACGGCGGGATCGCCATCACGACGGGGATCACGCCGCTCGCGATCAACTGGTCCAACAGCTTCTCCATATAGCCGCGGTACCACTCGAAGGTCTTGATCGTGTCGGTGCCGAA
>JAGQJP010000666.1 GCA_020430585.1 Myxococcales bacterium
CCCGTGACGATCGTGCCGAACCCGTGCAGGGAGAAGACCCGATCGATCGGCAGACGAAACAGACCGTCGCGGCGCATCGGCTCGCGGGCCGTCGCCGAAATCAGGGCCGCGAGGGCGTCGCAAAAGCGCGCGAGCTCTGCCTCGGAGAAGCGCGTCGAAAACTCGAGCAATGGCCAGCCGACGCCGAACGCCGTCGCCAGATAGCCCTCGACGTCATCGCGCACGAGCTCGAGCCACTCGCGCTCGACGAGGTCGGTCTTGCTGAGGATCGCGATCCCCCGAGAGATGCCGAGGAGCCGACAGATGTCCAAGTGCTCCCGGGTCTGCGGCATCACGCCTTCGTCCGCTGCGACCACCAATAGCACGAGGTCGATCCCCGTCGCGCCGGCGATCATCTGCCGCACGAAGCGCTCGTGACCCGGCATGTCGACGAACGACACGGGTATCGCCTCGGGGCTCGGGCGCCAGTCGGCGAAGCCGAGCTCGATCGTGATTCCGCGCAGCTTCTCCTCCTTGAGGCGATCGGTGTCGACTCCCGTGAGGGCGCGGACCAACGAGGTTTTTCCGTGATCGATGTGGCCGGCGGTACCGACGATGATGCGCTGTCGTCTCGGGGACAATGACATTTCCTCGCTGCTTCGCTCGAAGTATTGTCGATCCAGGCCGCAAAATCAATATCTGCGCTGGCCGCGCGTCGGCGCCTCCCTTCCTTGACCGCGTCTTTTGGCGGTGTTATGATCACTCAACCGTAAATTCTCACAATCGTTCAACAAACGTATGGCAAAAAAGAGCGACCACGACGACAAGCTGGAATTCCAGACGAATCTCGACTTCCTGACCCAGGACCCGCCGTCCAAGGGTGGACCGGACACCGGTCCGCCGGAGATTCCGCTGCCGGCTTCCACTCCCGAGGAGATGGGGGCTTTCGACTTCCAGGGACTTTTGGAATTCAGCGATGTGCGACAGGCCAACGACGTCGACATGCCGAGCTTTCCCTCGGCGACGCCGCTGACGGAAGCGCCGGCGGCGCCGAGAGCGAAGCCGGGTATTCCGAGTGTGCCGCCTCTGGCGAGCTCGGCTTCGGCGCAGCGTGCGTCGTCCGCGTCGCCCGCGGCCGGCCCGCCGTCGCCCAAGCGCCCCCCCGTTCCTCCCCTGTCGTCGCCCAAATCGCCGCCCGTGAAGAAGCCACCGATCGCTCCACCTGCGCCGAGCGACGACCCGTTTGACGCGGCGTTCTTCGGTCCGCCGGAGGAGATGCCATTGCCGCCCACGCCTGGGCGCGATCCGGCGGCCCTCGCAGCGCCGCCACCCCCGAGCCGGCCATCTCCTCCGCCCCAGGCGCCGACGTCGAACTGGACGGCGCCGCCGCCATTCCAGGCGCCGAGCCGGTTGCCCGCCCCGCCGACGTTGAGCTCGAGCCGTTCGACCCCACCCCCGCCCAGCTTGACACCGAGTCGGCCGGCTGCGCCACCATCCTTGTCGAACTCGAGTCGTCCGATGCCGGCTCCACCGGTGTTGAGCTCGAATCGCCCGTCGCCGCCTCCACCGTCGCCGAGAGCCAATCGACCCGCTCCCCCTGCAGCGCCTCCCGCGGCGCAGGCGAAATCGGGGATCGATGCCTTGGGTGGCTCCGACCCGTTCGGCGGGTTGGCGCCGTCGATGCCCACGCCCCCCGAGATTCTGGGAGACCCCTTCGGCGCTCCAGGTAGTCCCGGTCACGATCGGCCCAAATCCGCCGGCCAACGACCCCTGGACGACGAGGACTTGCTGAGCTCGCTGCCCGCGCCGGTCGACGTCAGGAGGCCGAAACAGCCGCGTGTCGAGCGAGACCTCCCGGTGCCGAGCCCGAACAGCTTGGGTGGCGAGCTTTTGGACAATCTCCCGGGCCTTCCGGATGCGCCACTTGGATTTGCCGGCAGCGATACGATGCACCATCCACCGACCGTCGAGGTCGTCGGGATGGATCTCCCGACGATCACCAGCGGGCTAGACGCGCCGAGCATCCCAGCGATCGATCCGAGCCTGGAAGCCGACCTCCCCGGGCTTCCGGCGGCGCCCGAGATGACGAGCGCCCGGATCTCGGCTCCCGAGCTCTCACGGCCTTCGATTCCGCAAAACCCCTCGGTCGCCTCGGCGGCGCCAGAGCCCGACGACGGCGACGACCTGCTCGACAACCTCCCGGGGTTGCCCGATCTCGAGGGTATGTCGAGCGGAGGGTTGACGGAGTTCGAGGAAGATTCGGTCTCGCTGCCCAACGCGCCTCGATCCGCTCCGCTCGAGGTCAGCGGAAACGATCCCTTCGCCGACGACGCGCGCGATCCGTTCAAGCTCGCCGACGATCCAGACGCGACCAGCCTCTCTCCAGCGGAACATCGCTTCTCGCTCGATGAGAGACCGGCAGCTCCACCACCCACTGCTCCGAGAGCGGATCGCATTCGGAAAGATTCCGACAAACCGCAAAAAGATGAGGTCAACCTCGACGCGCTCGAGATCATTCAGCCGGACAGCCTCGAGGCGAAGGCCGAAGACTCGCAGAAGACCAAAGCGGTTCGCGCGTACCGCGCCGAGTTTCAAGAGCGCAAGGGGCGTGTCGCCGTCGATTGGAAGGTCGTCGCCGCGGTCGGCGCCTTCGTCGTCCTGATCGGCGTGATCCTCGGCCAGACCAGCGCAGGGTATTTCGGCGTCAATCTCTTCGGATCGAAGAAGAAGCCGCCACCCCCGGCGCCGCAGCGGTTGCGCTTCGATCGTGTCGACGCCGCGTTTCGCCAGGACACGCCAGCGGCATACCTTCAGGCGATTCGGACGCTGACCCAGTTCAAGCAGCGCCAGGGCGGTCGAGACGAGGTGATCGTTCGCTGGGCGCTCGCGCTCGCCGTCTACGGTGAGAAGTTCTTGCTCAACGGGCGCCAGCTCAGCGAGCTGAACACCACCGTTCGCGGGCGGATCGGGCTGCCCGATCGCTACATTTTCCTCGCCTACGTCGACCTCTTGGTCCACCGCCCCGACTTGGCCCTCGAGCACCTCGAAGCGTATCGGAAGCACGGAAAGGGGGTCAAGCCGAAGCCACCAACCACGGTGCGCCCGAAGAAACGGAGCGCTCCCGTGAAGGGGAGCAAGACGCCGCCGAGCGGCATCAAGACCGCGCCGAAGAAGCGCCCGCGGCCCAAGCCCGTCGCGGTCAAGGGGCACGCGATCAAACCGATTCGAGGGGTCTACGATCCACGGTTCGAGCTGGCGTACGTCGAGGGACGCGCACAGATCCATCGGCGACAGTACAAACTCGCGCTAGCCGCCTTCAATCGCGCTCTCAAGATCGATCCCAAGTCGACACGCGCGCTTTACGAGAGCGCCCGCGCAGCGCTCTTTCTCAAGCGAAGTGGAATCGCCGTCAAGCGGCTCAAGCGCGCTCTCAAGTTGAGCCCGAACCACGGATTGGCTCGCGTCGCGCTGTTACAACCCCTGTTGATTCAGCGAAAGTTCACCGAGCTGCGCAAGAAGTCGACCGATCTGCTGAAGACGTTGCGGTCGACCCAGGCCGCGGCGCGCTCTCACGCATACGTCCTGATCGCCGATTCATATCTGATGCAGGAGCAGGTCGAAGAAGGGGACAAGCAGCTAGAGCTCGCCTACAAAGCGAACACCAACGACGAAGCCCTCACGTTACGCGTCGCCGAGCTGAGTCTGAAACAGGGGTATCTCGGTGATGCCCAGCGCAAGCTCACCAACTGTCAGGCGAAAGGATGCCGGTCCGCGCGTTTCTTCGTGCTCGTCGCCCGGGTCCATCTTCGTAGCAATCGGTATGCCCAGGCGAAGAAGGCGCTCGAGCACGGGCAGAAACTGTTCCCCAACGACGTCGAGCTGAAGTACGAGCACGCGCGCATGGAAGAGCAGAAGGGACGCCTCTCGCTGGCGTTACAGTTCTATCGGACGATCACGACATCGCATCCAGAGTTCGCTTCCGCATATTTCGCGCTGGCGAAGCTGCTCAAAGCGCGTCATGAGATTCCAGCGATGGTCGAGG
>JAGQJP010000667.1 GCA_020430585.1 Myxococcales bacterium
CGACCACGCCCGCGCGTCATTCTGAGCAGCAAACGTCAGGCAGAGAGAGAACGCCAGAGCCAAAACCCATACACGTTTCATCGACTCCTCCTGGAATGCCATCCACCCGCGGATGGCGCTAGTATAGTGGCCGCAAGTAGCAGCCATACCCTGCACACCCGTGCACTCGCAGATACGTGACCCGGTTGTAATTTACCGCCCAGCAACCCTGGGGTCCCGTATCGTGGGTGTAGGTATATCTCCGCTCTCCGAAACCCTGATTATAGAATACCGGCGTACGAATCCACACTCCGCTGCTCAGCGTTATGCGCGCTTGAAAGCGATGATACGTGGGCGTCGGCGCCCAGAACTTGACCGTGACGAAGAGTTGGCACTGCGTTCCGTAGCGATACGTGCCGTTTTTCACCTTCACGGCGTGAAAGCGGTGTCCGAGCACGTACAGATTGAAATAGCCTCTGTGGCTCCATGCGCTGGCAACGGACGGCGCGAACACGATCGAGGCAAACAGTACAGCGATCGCAACCAGAGTCTTCTTCATCGGAATCCCCAACTCTCTGAAATTTCACCCACTGCGCAGATCGGGCCTAGCATAACGCAATCGCGAGGCGAAAAAAAGCCCCAATCCGATCTGGGTGAAAAACCTGGCGATCTCGTCGGGAGTCGATCACGGCGGGTCCCCTTCCAGAGCCCAGCCCTCTTCTACGGGTGACCTGGCCTGCGGATCTACAGGTCGCTATACAATGACGAAGAGTTTCTCTCTAAATTCAAAAAAAAGATCCCGGGCCGTGCCGCTTGCTGGCGCGAAACGCGGTCGGATTATTGAAGAAGCCAGTGGTGGGAGTCGTTGGCGAAGTTGAAGATCCGCCGGCGGTCGTGGCGCCCCGACGCCGAGCGCACCATCACGAGTCGACTGCCCGAGGGGACCCGGGAGAAAACGCGCGCGCTCTTTGGCAGGATCGTTCCCTCGCGACGTCCGTCGATCGTGACGATCACCGACTCGTCGAGGCGATTGTCGATCCGCAAGAATGCGTTCCAGCGCTCGAACTCGAAGCGCTGCACGTGGCCCTCGTAGATCGTCCGCCGATAGCGCGCCACGTTGAGTGTCGTCTCGCCGCGCACGAGGAGTCGACGCCTGCCGACGGGGACGAGGATGCGCTTGGTCGAACCTGGCGCGATGCGATAGGTCGCCTTCAAGTCGTCGACCTCGACGATCAGCGCCTCGGTCAGCTTGTTGTGGATCGCGACGCTGCCCACCGCCGGAAGGATCTCCCAGCGGAACAGACCGTGCGGTTTGAGCGTCTTCTGGGTCATGTACCGTGTGTGGGATTGCACACCGATCGCCGTCAAGCTCAGCGGGCGGAAGACCAGGTTTTCGAAGCGCGCGGTTCGGTGGGGATGAACGACGCCGAGGTACTTGTCCTCGAGGCGGACCTCGAGATCCTCGTCGGTACCGTTGTAGATCGCCAATCGCGCCGACTCCTCGCGGATCTCCCAGCGGTGCGTGCCGAGGGACTTGATCGTCACGTGCGTCCGTCGGAGATCGCTCTTCCCCGCCCGCCAGACGGAGAGTCGATGGGTCCCGACGGGTAATCGGAAGACGCGCTTCTGGCGTGAGGCGATCAGCCCCAGGTCCCGCTCGCCGACGCGGAAACGCACCGCGTCGATCAACTGATTGTCGATCGTCAGGTCGCCGTATTCCGGAACGATCTTCCACAATAGACGCTTCTCGGCGACGATCGTCCGCGTCGCCGTGTGCTCGGCGCCCGTGCGCAGACCGCGGGCACGCACGGTCACTTTCCCCCGCGACAGATTCGGAAAGATGCGGCTTTCTCCATGCGGAATCGTCACCAGTGAACGATCGCCGAGCGACAGCTCGACGGTCTCTCCCGACTGATTTTCGACGCGAAGACCGCCGAGCTTCGGCTCCACCGACCAGCGATAGTGGTGCCCTGGCTGGACCAGGACGCGCTTGGGATAGCGTACCCCAGAGCCGCGTTCGATCAGGATGATGTCGTTTCGCCCCACCGTGAGGGCGAGGCGGGCGTCCCGTTTCGGCGCCACGATCCCCATCGAGCGCTTGTTGACGACGATCTCGAGCGTGTTCGGCGTACGATTGACGAGCCGCATCGTCGCAGTCGGCGCGCTGATCACCCAGCGCTCGACCTCACTGTTCTTGGCGACGAACGTACGCCGCAGGCGCAAGCGCCCGTCCGGAATGCGAACCTCGAGCGAGACCGAGGGCCGCCCCTTGAGATCGATCACCCGCGAGACGCCCGGCTTCAGGCTCGCGCTCTGGAGGCCATCGTCGTAGAGCTCGATCGTCCAACGTGTATGGTTCACCACGACGACGCCCGACGCGAGGTGCCGAATGACCCAACGCATACGCTCGGCGGCGTTCAGCTCGACCTTGCGAATCTGCCGGTTGCCGCTCGTCGTCCCGACCACCGTCAGACGATGCGGGCCGAGGTGGATGTTGTCCATTTCGACGCGTTTGCCCGGAGCGAGCATGGTCAACACGTGCCCGTCGACGCTGAAACGCAACGTCTCGGCGGTGCGATTCTCTACGACGATCGAGCTCGACGCCGATGAGATGCGCCATGGATGCGTCATTCCAGGGCGGATGTCGGTCTTGAGCCGGTGGACGCTCTTGGTTCGACGACCGATCGCGCGGAGCTCTTGCGCGCCCGTGAGCAAGCCGCGAAAACGGCGCGTCGAGGTCTTGGGCACGGTGCCGATCAACGTCTCGCCATGGTAGATCTCGAGCGGCTCTTTCGTGCGGTTCTCGACGAGCAAAATCGCCGGTTTCGGCATCAGCTCCAGCTCGAGCACCGAATCCACCCGCACCCGCACGCGTTGTCGTTGATGCACGTGGCGCTTGAAATCCCGCGCAATGATTACGTGTGTCCCGCTCGGGATGTCGTCGAAGCGACGCGAATCACGGGCGAGGACCGTTCCGAGCTTTCGGTTCCCCAGCGAAACGACGAGATCCACGGGGCTGTCATTGCGCAAGACCACGACACCAAAGGGTGCGGGTACGGGGTGGAGCCGATCGCCGCCGCGAGCGATTTCGATGCGCAGGACACGCCCCCACTGCAGCGTGACGTGGTGCGAAAAAACCCGTGGATCCGGTGGAAACCGATATTCGAGGAGCCCCGCGCCCGGCGTCACACCGTAGAATCGCCGTCGCGCACCGCTCTTGAGCTCACCGAGGAAGCGTTTGTCAAGGTAGATCCAAGCCGTAGCGGAAGCGCGGTTCGCCGCCTCCAGCACCGAGGCGTCCCTCCCTGGCCCGCGATGAGGCCGCGTGGTGGCACAAGCCCCTAGCCCGAGCAACGCGGCGGTCGCGAGCAGCAGCCATTTCCAAATTGAACGAGCACTCATTTGTACCTCTTGATCTCGACGCGGGAGAGCAGCGCTTCTCCCGTGCCGAATCGCGATTGGAAGCTGGCCTTGACCGGGATCCGTTGATGATCGTCGGTCACGTAGAGCCAAAAGGTCGTCAACCGTTGAGCTGACCCAATGCGGAAACCGTCTCCAGTCTTCGGTTTCGGCGCGTTCGAGCTCGAGCGACCCGCCCTGTACCGCGTGCTCCAGCCTTCGAGCGCAAGGGTATGATACGTCCCCAGCGGCGTCGACACAAGAACGCGACGTCGAACCACCATCTCGATGACGTAGGGACTGCGGCCGAGATAGAGGCCAAATCGCAAGCGGCTGCGCAGCGCCAGCGACTGGCAACGAATCCAATAGACCGACGAGAGGGTGTCGAGGGTCAGCTTCGGAATCTGATGCCAGTATGTCTTGCGACGACGTCCCCCATCGATCAACAGCGTGCTCACGCGCGAGCGTGTCGGCGAGAAGGTGAAGCGCAAGTCGCGCTTGACACTCTGGCGCACGAAGTCGACCCGCGCGAAGCGGGGCAACAGATCGTGCCTGTCGACGTAGACGTGCTGATCGACGACGAGCTTGAACAGCCGGCTGAACAACCCTTCGCTCTTCATCGCGCCGACGAATGGAAGAAGCAGGCGACCCGCGCGCAGCCTGGGAGGCAACACGGCGATTCGCGCAACCCCAGCGTGGACGCCCAAAAGGCGCAGATCGTAGGTCAGAGTCTCACCGATTGGGAAACGCAACTCCATTGGACGCTGGATCATACAGGATTCACCTTTGTTTTCAAAGCGCTCAAAGGAGACCGTCCAAACCGTCCAACGATCCGTCCAATGATCCGTCCAATGATCCGCCCCGTTCCCGGCTCGAACCGAGGGCACGATGGCCCGCGTCCCTGGCAAAACGAGTTCGATTCCGAAGACCTCGCCGCCCCCCACTTCGATCACCCAACAATGGTACGTCGGTTGCGTATTCCGCCCCACGAACGCGGACGAAGGAGGGTGCCATGTTCGCTTCCGTTCGATCGGTCGGCCTTTTGGGAATCGACGGCTACTACGTCGACGTCGAGGTGCATCTGGCCCTCGGGCTGCAGAACTTCGACATCGTCGGCCTCGGTGACGGGGCGATCCGCGAGAGCCGCGTACGTATTCGCTCGGCGCTGCGAAACAGCGGGTTCGAGTTCCCGCGTCGTCGGATCTCGATCAACCTGGCACCCGCCGACGTGCCCAAGATGGGAACCGGCTTCGACCTGGCGATTGCCATCGCGCTGCTCGTCGCGTCGGGGGCTATTGCCCCGCCGAACCTGGACGAGACGGTCTTCTTTGGTGAGCTCTCGCTCGACGGCTCACTGCGGCCCGTACGCGGGGCGCTGCCGCTCGCGCTGTATGCGCGACAGCACGGGGCCCGGCGGCTCGTGCTACCGCGGGCGAATCTCGATGAGGTCGCCGGGATCGGCCAGCTCGACCTGGTCGGCCTCGAGGATCTCCGAGACGTCGGTCGCCGGCTCGAAGAACCGATCCCGACGCATCCGCCGAGCCGTGCGCTGCGCCTGTCGCAGACGCCTCAGAGCTGC
>JAGQJP010000668.1 GCA_020430585.1 Myxococcales bacterium
CATCGTCGGCTTTCCCGGCGAGAGCGAGGCGGAGTTCGCCGATAGCTGTCGCGCCCTCGCTGATTCGCCGATCGCCTACGCCCACATCTTCAACTACTCGGGGCGTCCCGGCACCGCGGCGACCAAGCTCGAGGGACAGGTCGAGGCCCAAGAGCGCAAACGGCGGAGCCGCGTCTTGCACGAGATCTCCCATCGCAAGAAGGCGCAGTTCTATCGAGAGATGCTGGGCCAGCGCTTGCGCGTGCTCACCGAAGAGTGTCAGGATGGCCGCTGGTACGGCTTCGCCGATAATTACGTTCGCGTCGCGGTCGACGGCGCGGCGCTCGAGCCGAATCAGCTCGTCGAGGTCGAGGTCGTCGCCGCCGAGCAGCAGCACGTCGTCGGGCGATTGGGAGCCGCGAGATGAAGAAGGTTTTCATCGAGACCTACGGCTGTCAGATGAACGTTTACGACACCGAGCTGATCCGCGGTATCCTCGCGCAGCACGGTGACGTGGCCTTCGTCGATGACGAGGCGTCGGCGGACGTGGTGTTGCTCAACACCTGCGCGATTCGCGAGAACGCCCACGTCAAGGTCTACAACCGCCTCGAGCAGCTCAAACCGCGAAAGCGCAAGGGCAAGCTCAAGGCGATCGGCATCCTCGGCTGCATGGCCCAGAGCCTGCGCAAGTCGCTCCCAGACGACGAGCCGATGGTCGATATCTTCGCCGGCCCCGACGCCTACAAGCGGTTGCCGTCGATGCTCGAGCTCGCGGTCGGCGAAGACGCGCAGGCGACGGACTTCTCGCTCTCGGAGTACGAGACGTACAGCGACGTCGCCCCGAGCCGGATTCCCGGGGTCAACGCCTGGATCGCGATCATGCGCGGCTGCGACAACTTCTGTACCTTCTGCGTCGTGCCCTACACCCGCGGTCGTGAGCGCAGCCGCACGCTCCAGAGCGTCGTCGACGAGGCGCGCGAGGCGGTACAGAGCGGGTACAAGCAGATCACCCTGCTCGGGCAGAACGTCAACTCCTATCGCACCGAGGGCCACGACTTCGCCGACTTGATGGCCGCCCTCGGCGAGCTTCGGGGGCTCGAGCGCGTGCGCTTCACGTCGCCGCACCCGAAGGACTTCCCGCTGCGTCTGCTCGAGGTGATGGGGCGCTACGAGAACCTCTGCAAGCACATTCATCTGCCCCTTCAGTCGGGGAGCGATAGCGTCCTCGAGCGGATGAACCGCACCTACACCCGCGAGGAGTATCTCTCGCTCGTAGCGCAGATCCGCGCCACCCTCCCCGGCGTGTCGCTGACGACCGACGCGATCTGCGGTTTCTGCGGCGAGAGCGAGGCGGACTTCGACGAGACCTACCAAGTCATGCAGCAGGTCGGCTTCGACGCGGCCTTCATCTTCAAGTACAGCGAGCGCAATCAGACCGTCGCCTCGCGCAAGTACGCAGACGACGTGCCCGAGGGGATCAAGACCGAGCGCGTGATGCGACTGAACGCGCTGCAGCGTCGCGTGTCTCTCGCCCGCAATCGGTTGGAGATCGGGACCGAGCATCGGGTTCTCGTCGAGCGGGCGAGCAAAAAGAACGAGCACGACTGGTTCGCCCGCGCCGACCACTTCAAAGGCGTCGTCTTCTCCTCGCACGATGCGCAGCCCGGTGACATCGTTCGAGTGCGGATCGACGAAGCGTACTCGAACACGCTCCGCGGCACCGAGCTTCCCGGGTAGGAGCGCCCGAGAGAGGGCCGCCTCAAAAAAAAACGGCCCCAGGGGATGGGGCCGTCGGACGGTTGCGATGAACCTCGCGGTTCAGGATTCGCCGCGCTGGGCGGCGAAGACAGAGATCATTTTGCGGCGGCGTAGCGGCGCGCGACCTCGGCCCAGTTGACGACGTTCCACCAGGCGGCGGCGTAGTCGGCACGACCGGGGCCGTACTTCTTGTAGTACGCGTGCTCCCAGACGTCGAGACCGAGGATCGGCGTGTGGCCCTGCATCAGCGGGCTGTCTTGGTTCGCCGTCGCGTAGACCCGAAGGGCGCCCTTGTCGTCGACGACGAGCCAGCCCCAACCCGAGCCGAACTGAGCCACGGCGGTGTTCGCGAAGGTCGTCTTGAAGCTCTCGAAGTTGCCGAAGGCGGCGTTGATCGCCGTCGCCAGCTCACCCGTTGGTGCGCCGCCACCGTTGGGGCTCATCACCTCCCAGAAGAGGCAGTGATTGGCGTAGCCGCCGCCGTTGTTGCGGACGGCGCCCTGAATCGTTTCGGGCAGTTTTTTCAGGTTGCCGAGGATCTCCTCGACCGATTTGTTCGCCCACTCGGTACCCTCGATCGCCGCGTTGAACTTCGCGGTGTAGCCGGCGTGGTGCTTGCCGTGATGCAGCTCCATCGTCTGCTTGTCGATATGGGGTTCGAGAGCATCGTGGGCGTACGGAAGATTCGGGAGTTGGAATGCCATGGTGGTTCTCCTCGCAAATGAGCGTCCCGCTTTGCGGGGCGTGTATTCATGATAACGCGGGGATTATACGCACACACGCCGTGGTCGGTCAAGTGGTAAATAGGATTGTTTTGGTCCTCTTTTACTCCGCCAGCGATCCTTCGCGTCGGGGGTATTTGCAGAGAATCTCGGCTCTGGTATACTGGCGCTCTATCGTCGTGAGGAACACAGCATGAAGTACAGACTCGATTCCGGCCGTCTCGAGGAGCGGTTCGCGGAGTGGAAACCCGCGTACACCAAGGCCGAAGCGATCGCAGAGGCGAACCGATGCCTCTATTGCAGCGATGCGCCGTGTATTACGGCCTGTCCAACGCATATCGACATCCCGACCTTCATCAAGAAGATCGCCTCGGAGAACGTAGCGGGATCGGCGCGAACGATTCTCTCGGCGAACGTTCTCGGGTATTCCTGCGCCCGGGTCTGTCCCGTCGAGGTGCTCTGCGTCGGCAAGTGCGTGTACAACCAGTGGGGCCGGGCGCCGATCCAGATCGGGAAGTTGCAGCGCTTCGCCGTCGAGACGGCGTGGAACGAGGGCGCCAGAGGGCTTTTCCCGAAACCGCTACCGGCGACGGGCAAGAAGGTCGCCCTCGTGGGCGCTGGACCTGCATCGGTCGCGGCGGCGGCGCAGCTCGCGCTCGCGGGTCACAAGGCCGTCGTCTATGAGAAGGGCGCGCTCCCCGGGGGGTTGAACACGCTCGGCATCGCTCCGTACAAGATGCAGGCCTCGGACGCCCTCGACGAGATCGAGTGGGTCGCCGATCTCGAGCTCGTCGAGTTTCGTTGTGGCGTCGAGGTCGTCGAGAGGGTCAGTGGAGACGGACAGGTCGCCGCCTCGTCACTGCTCGAGGAGTACGACGCGGTCTTTCTGGCGATCGGCATCGGCGGTGACGCGATGCTCGGCGCATCAGCGGGCGCTGGGCCTGCGGAGCGAGTCGTCGGTGCCACCGAGTGGATCGAGCGGATCAAGGGCGATGCCGCGTATCGGCTGCCCTCGAACGTCGAGCGGGCCGTCGTGATCGGCGGCGGGAACACCGCCCTCGACGCGGCCCACGAGCTGCGCGTATTGGGCGTCCCCGAGGTCTATCTGGTCTATCGCCGCAGCGAGACGGAGATGTCGGGCTATGCCCACGAGCTCTCCGCGGCGCGAAAGGACGGGGTGAAGCTCGTCGAGAACCGCGCGCCCCTCTCGTACGCCGTCGAGAACGGTGAGCTGCGCGGCCTCAATGTCGCCCACGCCAGCGCAGGCCGCCCAGTCGAGGGTACCGCGGAGCTCTTTCCTGCCGACTTCATCGTCGTCGCGATCGGACAGGATCGGGCGCGTCACACGCAACTCGCCCGGCTCTTCCCGGGCGTGGAGTTGGACGCCAAGGGGCGCGTCGTCGTCGATCCGGCGACCCATCGGACGGGCAATCGCAAGGTCTGGAGCGGCGGAGACTGCGTGAACGGTGGCAAGGAGGTCGTCAACGCCGTCGAGCACGCCAAAATCGCCGTTCGCGACATCTGCAACACCCTCAACGGAGCGCATCATGGCTGATCTCTCGATCGATTTCTGCGGGGTCAAGAGCCCCAATCCCTTCTGGTTGGCCTCGGCGCCACCGACCAACTCGGGACCTCAGGTGATGCGCGCCTTCGAGGCGGGCTGGGGCGGCGCGGTCTGGAAGACGCTGGGGAATCCGATCGTCAACGTCTCGAGTCGGTATGCTGCCGTGGACTACGGCAACACGCGGATGATGGGACTGAACAACATCGAGCTGATCACCGACCGTCCTCTCGAGGACAACTTGCGTGAGATGACCGAGGTGAAGAAGCGCTTTCCGAAGCACGTGCTGATCGCCTCGCTGATGGTCGAGACAAAGGAGGAGTGGAAGGAGATCATCCGCCGCTCCGAGGACACGGGCGCCGATCTGCTCGAGCTCAACTTCGGCTGTCCCCACGGGATGTGCGAGCGGGGCATGGGGTCGGCGGTCGGCGAAGAGCCGAAGGTGTTGCAGGAGATCACGAGCTGGGCCGTCGAGTACGCCCAGGTGCCCGTGATCATCAAGCTGACGCCGAACACGAGCGACATCACCGAGCCTGGCCTCGCGGCGAGAGCTGGCGGCGCCCACGCGGTCTCGCTGATCAACACGATCAAATCGATCATCGGCATCGATCTCGACCGCATGGTGCCCTATCCGCCGGTCGGCGACGGGTCGTCGAACGGGGGGTACTGCGGGCCGGCGGTGAAGCCGATCGCCCTACACTTGATGGGACAGCTCTCGCGGCACCCCGAATTTGGGCTGCCGATCTCGGGAATCGGTGGGGTCAGCACCTGGCGGGATGCCGCCGAGTTCATCGCCCTCGGGGCGACGACCGTCCAGGTCTGTACCGCCGTGATGCACTACGGCTACCGAATCGTCGAGGACATGATCGAAGGCCTCTCGGAGTTCCTCGATCGCAAAGGGATGGCAACGGTCGGCGAGCTCGTCGGCCGCGCGACCTCGTCGTACAAGGACTGGGGCGACCTCGATCTGAACTACAAGGTGATCGCCGAGATCGATCAAGAGGCGTGCATCGGCTGCCAGCTCTGCTACGTCGCCTGCATGGACGGCGCCCACCAATGCATTCACTTGCCGGGCCGTAGCGCCGAGGAGGCCCTCGCCGCCGGTCACATCCACCTGCCAAAGCCCGAGCACGTGCCGACTCGCCCCACGGAAAACCGCAAGGGTGTGCCGGGGAGCCGTATCCCCTACGTCGATCCCGTCGAATGCGTCGGCTGCAACCTCTGCTCGCTGGTCTGCCCCGTCCCCGGCTGCATCACGATGGCCGCCGAAGATGGTGGCAAACCCTTCGAGTCCTGGAACGACCGCGTCGCCCGCGGTGACGCCATCGTTCCCGGCGGTCTGGCCTGCACCATCAACCCCAGCAAATAGCGCGCGAATCGCCAACGGGTATCGATGCCCTCGTAGGCGAGGCGTGCCCAGATGCAAGGCGTATCGATGCCCTCGTAGGCGAGGCGTGCCCAGATGCAAGGCGGCGGAGGTCGCGCGCGACGCAGTCGTACATTCCGGTACGTCGAGGAGCGCGCGCGAATCGCCAACGGGTATCGATGCCCTCGTAGGCGAGGCGTGCCCAGATGCAAGGCGGCGGAGGTCGCGCGCGACGCAGTCGTACATTCCGGTACGTCGAGGAGCGCGCGCGAA
>JAGQJP010000669.1 GCA_020430585.1 Myxococcales bacterium
CACGCCGCAAGCCGCCCAGCACCCAACCATCGAGAGATCGCCGACGGGCTCTCGCTGATCGACGTGATCGAGTCGCTACAACCGCCCGTTCGACGGAGCGAGATGGCGATCCTCGCCGCGCTCTCCGCCTCGTACCGGATCGCCCGCGGCGAGTGTCGCAAGGCGCGGCTGCGCCTGACCTGGCTGAAGCGTCAGAGCTGGTTGCGCGAGCTCCCGACCAGGATCGGCAGCGTCTCGCGGACTCGACTCGTCGGCTTGTTCGTTGGCGACTCACGCTGTGGACGGGAACGGGGCGCGCTCAGGCAGCTCGTTCGCGGAGCGATTCGCTGATGCGTGGAGGGATTCGAGGGCTGGAGACGACGTGACGGATCTTAGGCGACGGTGATCGACTCGTCGAGATAGACGTCTTGAATCGCGTGCAAGAGCTGCACACCATCGCGCATCTGCTTCTGGAACGCCTTTCGCCCGGAGATCAAGCCCATTCCTCCGGCGCGCTTGTTGATGATCGCCGTCTTGACCGCCTGAGCGAGGTCGTTTTTGCCCGACGCGCCTCCGCTGTTGATCAGGCCCGCCGCCCCCATGTAGCAGTTGGCGACCTGGTAACGGGTCATGTCGATCGGGTTGTCGCTGCAGAGGCTGTCGTACATCTTCGGATCGGTCTTGGCGAACTTGAGCGCCTTGAACCCACCGTTGTTTTCCGGTTGCTTCTGCTTGATGATGTCCGCCTGGATCGTGACGCCGAGGTGATTGGCCTGCCCCGTCAGATCGGCGGCGGCGTGATAGTCGACGCCCTCGTGCTTGAACGCCGGATTGCGCGTGTAACACCAGAGGATCGTGACCATTCCCAACTCGTGTGCCTTCTCGAAGGCCTCGGCGACCTCCATGATCTGGCGCCGCGACTCGTCGGAGCCGAAGTAGATCGTCGCGCCGACTCCGATCGCGCCCATGTCGAACGCGCGGTCGACGGTGCAGAACAGCGTCTGGTCGAAGGTGTTGGGGTAGCTCAAGAGCTCGTTGTGATTGATCTTGACGATGAAAGGGATCTTGTGTGCCCAGCGGCGCGCGACGAGCCCCAGCGCGCCGACTGTCGAGGCGACACCGTTGCAACCGCCTTCGACGGCGAGCCGCACGATGTTGTCCGGGTCGAAGTAGATCGGATTCGGCGCGAACGAGGCGCCCCCCGTGTGCTCGATTCCTTGATCGACCGGCAGGATCGAGACGTAGCCGGTCCCGGCCAGGCGCCCCGAGCCGGACAGTGCCGAGAACGCCCGCAGCACGCGATTGTTACGGTCCGAGTGGGACCAGACGCGATCGGTGAAGTCCGGCCCCGGGAGATGCAGCAGGGATTTGTCGATCGTCTTGCACTCGTGCGTCAGGAGCGCTTGCGCCTCGTCGCCGAGCAGAGCACCCAGTTCTTTCGTTATACTCATGACTCATCTCCTGCTGTGTTGGGGACCGTGGTGGTCGCGTTGACTGCGCTAGTATACCGAACCACTACTCCAGATCAAGCGGCAGCCGCCCTCGGTCGCCGTCAGAGCGAGGTTGCGCCGCCAGAGAGGTCGACGGAGACGATGCGGTTCGAGATTCCCATCACGACGAAGACGCGTTCTCCGCTGACGGCGAGGTCGACGGGGCCCTCGAGCTCGGTCGGATGCTCGCCGAGCTCGATCGTGCGACGCACGGGGGCTTCCAGCGTCGGGTCGGGCTCGAGGACGAGCAACTGATCGCGATTGTAGCGCAGGACGAGAAGCTCACCCGTCGAGTGTCGACGGAGCGAGAGCAGCTCGTTGTCGTCGGAATCGGCGAGGAGAATCGGATCGTCGCTGCCCCGCCGCAACGTGCGCTGATCGAGGTCGATCACGAAGAGCGCCGCTGAGGTCGCGCTCGAGAGGTAGAGCCAGTGGCCGTCGAGCGTCAGCGCCGCCCCAATCGGCGCTCCGATCGACGGTCTTTCGAGATTCGGAGCAACTGTCACCGAATAGAGTGGACCCACGGCGTGCTCGATCCCCGCGCGTTCATAGACGTCGACGCAACCGCTCTCCGCGGGTAGGAAGCGTCCCCCCTCGTCGCGCAGCGCCCCCGTGCTGACGACGAAGAGCCAATCGGGCGTGACGACGAGGTTCTGCGGGTTGCGCGCGCAGGTAGGCAACCGATGGACGACGGTTCGACTGGCGAGATCGACGACGCTGACCGAGCCCTCGCCCCAACTCGGATAGCGGTAGGCGGTATTGGCGACGAAGCCGAGATCGCCCTCGACCACCACCGCTTGTGGCGCGTCGAATCCGTCGCGAAGGCGGGCCTCGACGACGCCGCCCTCGAGATCGACGATCAGCAGCGAATCGTCGAGGTTTCCGCTGACCAACCCGAAGAGGCGGTTTTGACGGCGGAAGAGGGCGAGACCCCAGGGGTTGGTCGGGCGCTCCCCATCCGCGGTGACGAAGCGCACGAAGGCCTTGGTGTTGGTGCCCGTCTCGAGGTCCAGACGCTGAATGTTGTTGCTCCCAGAGTTCACGACGTAGGCGATCGAGCCGTCGATCCGGATCGTCTGGGGG
>JAGQJP010000670.1 GCA_020430585.1 Myxococcales bacterium
CTCACATCGTGCGGGCCGCGCTCGAGGGGATCGCTCTCTCCTGCGCCGAGCTGCTCGAGAGCATGAGCGGGGACCTCGGGCGTTCGTTGACGGAGATCAAGGTCGATGGCGGCGCAACGGCGAACAGCCTGCTCCTCGAGACGCAAGCCGACCTCCTCGGCGCCCCGATCGTGCGGCCGGAGATCGTCGAGACAACGGCGTTGGGCGCTGCGATGCTCGCCGGACTCGGATGCGGGCTCTGGTCGTCTCTCGATGAGCTGACGCGCAGCTGGCGAGAGGACAAGCGGTTCCTGCCAAACCCGGAACACTTTGAAATCACGTCGTCTCTTCGTAGGAGCTGGTCGCGCGCCGTCCCGCTCGCGATCGCCTTCGGCGAAGGGTGAGCGAAACGCTTGACAGGTCGTGATGGAGTGTATATAGTGCGAGCGTTTTTACGGTGACTCGCCCTAAAGCACCCCGTTTGGCATTTCCCCCAACGGGTACCTGCTGAAAATAGAAGTTCGATTTTCGAGACGGCTTCGGTCGATCGACCGCCGATTTCGAGTTAGTTAAACAACCGCACTCGCGGACGTGTGAATCGACGATCGATTACCCATCGATGGACAGATTGACCAACGTTTCAACCACCCCAGAATCCGGCCAACTCCGTGGCCGGGCGCCACTCGTATGACGCAACGTCAACCCACGCGCGTGGCAAACAGAGGACTGTAGCGATGAATCTGAAGGAACTCAAAGACAAGAAAATCGGCGACCTCATCGAGATAGCCAAAGAGCTCAATATCGAGGGTGCTCGCGGCCTGCGCAAACAGGAGCTGATCTTCGCGATCCTCCAGGCGCAGACAGAAAAGAACGGCCTGATCTACGGTGAGGGCGTTCTCCAGACGCTGCCGGATGGCTTCGGCTTCCTGCGCGCCCCGGACTCCAACTACTTCCCCGGATCCGACGACATCTACGTGTCGCCGTCACAGATCCGTCGGTTCAATTTGCGCACCGGTGACACGGTGAGCGGCGTGATTCGTCCACCGAAAGAGAACGAGCGCTACTTCGCCCTGTTGAAGGTCGAAGCGGTCAACTTCGAAGATCCCGAGTCGACGCGCAACAAGATCCTCTTCGACAACCTGACGCCGCTCTACCCGATGGAGAAGTTCAACCTCGAGTTCGACCCGAAGAACTTCTCGACGCGGATCATCGACCTGTTGTGCCCGCTCGGCAAAGGCCAGCGCGCCCTGATCGTCGCCGCACCGCGTACGGGCAAGACGATGTTGATGCAGGACATCGCCAACGCGATCGTCGCCAATCACAAAGAGTGCTACATCATCGTGCTCTTGATCGACGAGCGTCCCGAAGAGGTCACCGACATGGAGCGCTCGGTCGACGCCGAGGTGATCAGCTCGACCTTCGACGAGCCGGCGCAACGCCACGTGCAGGTCGCCGAGATGGTGATCGAGAAGGCCAAGCGCCTGGTGGAGCACCGCCGCGACGTCGTGATCCTCCTCGACTCGATCACCCGTCTGGCGCGTGCCTACAACACCGTGATCCCGCCGTCGGGCAAGATCCTCTCTGGTGGTGTCGACTCTAACGCGCTGCACAAGCCGAAACGCTTCTTCGGCGCGGCGCGGAACATCGAGGACGGCGGTAGCCTGACGGTCATCGCCACCGCGCTGGTGGACACCGGCTCGCGGATGGACGAGGTGATCTTCGAGGAGTTCAA
Organism: Myxococcales bacterium; assembly: GCA_020430585.1. Taxonomy (GTDB): domain Bacteria; phylum Myxococcota_A; class UBA9042; order JAGQJP01; family JAGQJP01; genus JAGQJP01. The sequence continues at coordinate 1,712 of JAGQJP010000670.1, forward strand.
GGGTACCGGTAACTGCGAGATGCACCTCGATCGCAAGCTGATGGAGAAGCGGATCTTCCCCTGCCTCGACATCAACAAGTCGGGCACGCGGAAGGAAGAGCTGTTGATCGAGCCGGCAAACTTGAACCGGATCTGGATTCTTCGCCAGCTGCTGCATCCGCTGAGCGCGATCGACTCGATGGAGTTCCTCCTCGACAAGCTCTCCAAGTGCGACTCGAATCAGGAATTCCTCGATTCGATGAACCAATAGCGACGCGCGGACCGAATTCGCTTGCATTGGCGGGAATTGTTCCCTATAGTCCCGTGTTCCGGGTGGTAACACCCCATTTTGCAGCGTTAGGCGCATAGAGAGGCCGAGATGAAAAAAGGTATCCATCCGAAATACGAAAAGGTCGTCGTGGTCTGCGCGTGCGGAAATACGGTCGAGACCCGCTCGACCCGCGCGGATTTCACCGTCGACCTCTGTTCGCAGTGCCACCCCTACTTCACCGGCAAGCAGAAGCTCGTCGACTCGGCCGGCCGCGTCGATCGCTTCAACAAGAAGTACGGTCGCACCTGATCGGTCGGCTCGACCTCCCCTATCTTCTCGTCTCGAGCGCGGAAAGTCTCGCGCGACCCGCGCCGTTGATCTGGTGCACCGATGTTCCACAAGCTCGATGAAGTCGAAAAGCGTTTCGAGGAGCTGACGCTCAGTCTCGCCGACCCAGCGGTGCTCGGCAACTCGAAGCAGCTGATGAAGCTGACCCGCGAACGGGCCCATCTCGAAGAGATCGTCGAGACCTATCGCGAGTACCGGCGCGTTCGGACCTCGCTGGAAGAGAGCGAGGCGATCCTCCGCGGTCAGGACGCCGAGCTTCGCGAGCTGGCAGAGGAGGAGCTGCCAGAGCTCGAAGCGCGGCGCGATGAGCTCGACACCGCGCTGAAGCTGCTCCTTCTGCCTGCCGATCCGAACGATCAGAAGAACATCCTGCTCGAGATCCGCGCCGGAACCGGCGGTGAAGAGGCGGCGCTGTTCGCAGCCGATCTCTTCCGGATGTATTCGCGCTACGCCGAAGCGCGGGGCTGGCGCGTCGAGCTGATGAGCGAGAACAGTACCGGCGGCGGCGGATTCAAAGAGGTGATCGCACTGGTCTCGGGGGACCGGGTCTTCAGCTTCCTCAAGTACGAGAGCGGGGTGCATCGCGTACAGCGCGTGCCGACCACCGAATCGCAAGGGCGGATCCACACCTCGGCGGTGACGGTCGCGATCCTCCCCGAAGCCGAGGACATCGAGGTCCAGATCGAGGACAAGGACCTCCGAATCGACGTCTACCGATCGAGCGGACCCGGCGGCCAGAGCGTCAACACGACCGACTCGGCGGTGCGCGTGACGCACGTCCCGACCGGGATGGTCGTCACCTGCCAGGACGAGAAGTCGCAGCACAAGAACAAGGCCAAGGCGCTCAAGATTCTGCAAGCACGCCTCTTCGAGCAGCTGCAGCAAGAGCAGGCGGCGGAGATCGGCGCGGCGCGCAAGAGCATGGTCGGCAGCGGCGACCGCAGCGAACGGATCCGGACCTACAATTTTCCGCAGAATCGGCTCACGGACCACCGGATCAACCTCTCCCTCTACAGCCTCGACCGCGTCGTCGAGGGCGATCTCGGTGAGCTGATCGGAGCGCTCCAGACCCACTTCCAGACCGAGCGGCTGAAAGCCGAGTTCTCCGAGCCCTGAACCATTCTCCGAGCCGGGACATGTGCTCGCACGCAGTGCTGAGCCCTTCTCTCGCGCCAATGCCGGCGTCACGTCAGTCCCAGCGACCGTGAAAGCGCCTCGCCGTCAGCGCGTCGAGCAGCGCCGTCAGCTCCTGCAACTTGATCCGCGCGAGTGCCCGCTCCTCGCCAGTCAACGGCGTTCCCAAGCGAACCTGCAGCCGACGTCGGTCGAAGAAGAGGCGCGTCACGCGGACGAGCAGATCGATGCGCCGTTTCTGGCGCGCCAGGTGACGGTCGCTGATCTTCAGCTCTTCGGGCTGATAGACCAGGCGCGAGAGGTCCCACTCGGCCATGAACTGGAGCTTGCGCTGGCGATCGCTGCCGAGCTTGTTGGTGTAGCCGTCGCCATTGTCGGTGATCCGCACATCGTCGGAGAAATCGTCGCCATAGCGCACCTGAAATCGACTCGGGAGCAGCGGTGCCAGACGCGCGCGGAGCAGCCAACTCTTGCTACGCCCGACGTGCAGGGATGACGTCTGCAGCGCCGCCCGCTGAACCTCTTCAATCGTCGGTCCCCGCCACTTCTTCGGCGTTGTCTTCGGGCGCCTCGTCAGCTTGTTCGTCGAGCGCCGGCTCGTCGGCGTCGTCGAGATCGGTACAACGATCGGAGCCGCCCCAATCGCGAGCGGGAGAGAGAGCAGCGTGAAGAGAGCGAGCGCCGTGGCAGACGCAGTCCAGCCCCGCGTCATCGTCGCCGCCTTTGCGGTCCCTCGATCGCTCGGCGCTGGATCCGCCGCAAGGCACCGAGCTCGTCGAGCCATGTCCGTCGCCAGCGCCGGATCTGCTCGTCCCTCCATCCGGTGAAGCGGGACCGGCGACGACTCAACCCTTCGAGGGCGCGATGGAGGGCCCGACGAAATCGCTCGCCCGCCTCCGACGAGCGTCCCGACCGCCGTCGGCCCGGGGACTGATGGCGGCCCACCCGAAACGGCCAGACCGCTTCGACCCGCACGACGACCGCACCGTTCGGGAGCGGAACGTCGGCTCGCAGGCGTACGATCGGGATCAACATCTGCCACGAGATTGCCAGACAGCACCACGACACTCGACCTCCTCCGCTCGACCCATTTTGGCGCCGCCTCCGCGATGGCGGAAGACGTACGCGGCGTGCGCAAGGGAGCCTTGCAATCCCCAGACCAAAATCGTGGTTATCTATGTTATCGAGAATCGCTAGCCGGCTTCGCTGGCGATCTCTTGCTCGGTGACGCCATCGTACTCGAAGGCATGGAAATCGCTGTAGAAGAGCGGTGGCGGAACGACATGGTCGGGATCCGACTCACCAGGGAGAAGAGAGGCAAACGGACCGCACTGCCCACGTTCGGTCCCCGAATAGTACTCGTTCATCCGCGGGTAGAGCCGACGCAAGCGCAGCCCGTAGTCGAGAAGCCAGGGAAAGAGATCGCGGTAGACCTCCATCCAGCTGGCGAATGAGAGGAAGAAGAGACCACCCGGGCGGATCGCGTTGAGGGAAAAGCGCACGAACTGTTGGGCCATCGCCGCGTCGTAGATCGGGTCCGTCACCGCGGCGTCGAAGCGCTCGGCCCAGCCTGCCGGCGGATCGTCGCGAACATCGGCAAGCTGAAACTCGATCGAGAGCTCGAGCTCATCGGCGATCGTCTCGATCGCGCGAACGACGCGCTCGTCGAGCTCGACGACCGTCACCCGGTAGCCGGCCCGCGCGAGGGCGGGTGAGAGGAAGTCGTCGTCGCCGACGACCAGGATGTGGCCCCCATCGGGCATTTCTCGCGTGATCGCGGCAACCCGCGCGGCCACCGAGAGGGGGGAGACGAGACTCTGGTCGAATCGATAGTCGGGGCGCAGCCGCCGCGAAAGCAGATGATAGAGCTCTGACGTCGGCAGCTCGGGCATCGGCGGGTACGTCGCTCGGCTGCCCATGTCCTCGGTGTGCTGGACGACACGGCTTCCCCGCCATTCGATGCTCGTCCAATCGCTGTCACC